>CAXBRZ010000331.1:0-3324 GCA_963978075.1 uncultured bacterium
ACGGTGATGTTGGCGGACATCGGCGAATGGCCAGCATTCAACGAGGTCTGGGTTTCCGTGCTTGAGCGGCCCTATCCGGCGCGTAGTGCGTTTGCAACCAATGGTCTTGCACTGGGTGCGCGGGTGGAGGTCGAGTGCACGGCAAGCGCTCCATAAGAGTCGTTCATAGAATACGTATTGTGGGCTTGACCTTCGGACGTTATAAACTCTCGCAGTAGCCCTCGGCGTCAATTCAGGTCTGATCCGTACAAGGAGATGAGCAATGAGCATCGCAAGGCATCGGATGGCCGTTCTCGCCACTTTATTGGTGCTCGGCGCGTGCGCAACGGAGACCTATCAGGCGGTCGCACCACAGAAGTCGGTTGCGGCACAGACGGCGCAGGTCTATCAGGGCCCTCGCCACACGGTCATGGTGGGAAAATTCGATAACCGATCCCAATACATGAGAGGCCTGTTCTCGGATGGCGTGGACCGCCTTGGCGGTCAGGCGAAGACGATCCTGATGGCACACATGCAGCAGAGCGGCCGTTTCAGTGTCCTTGATCGCGACAATATGGACGAGATCGCCAAGGAAGCTGCGCTGCGTGGCGAAGCGCAGAAACTCGTGGGTGCCGAGTTTGCCGTCACGGGCAGCGTGACTGAATTTGGCCGCAAGGTGACGGGCGACCATGAGTTGTTCGGCATCCTCGGGGAGGGAAAGAAGCAGACCGCCTACTCGAAGGTCACGCTCAATGTGGTGAATACCCGGACTTCCGAAGTGGTGTTCTCGGCGCAGGGGGCCGGTGAGTACGCGCTGTCCAGTCGAGAGGTGCTGGGCTTTGGCTCGGACGCCGGATACGACTCGACGCTCAACGGCAAGGTGCTTGATCTGGCGATCCGTGAGGCGGTTGACCGTCTGGTGGAGGGGATGGAAGCGCGGCAATGGCAGGTGGGCAATTGATGTCCGCCCGGGTCGTTCCTGCTGCCGTCATGGTGCTTCTTTTGGGTGGATGCGCCGCGCAGGCACCCAAAGCGTTGTATGGCTGGGGGTCGTACGAAGATCTGATTTACGCAAGCACCACCAAGGCCGATGGGGTCGCACCGGAGCGGCAAATCGAAATCATGACCAAGGATCGGGCGACGATCGCGGCTGCCGGGCAGCGGCTGCCGCCGGGGTGGCGTGTACACCTCGCACAGCTGTATGCCCAGACCGGACACCTTGATCAGGCGCGAACGGAGATCGAGGCCGAGAAGACTGCCTTCCCCGAGTCGGGGGTGTTCTGTGACACCTTGCTGAACAGCCTCAATCATTCTCAAAAGGTGACGCCATGACGCGCGCAACTTTTGTCTCCGGCGGGGGAGTGCTGCTATCCCTTGCTTTTCTGTCGGGTTGTGTCAGCCCTCCTCCGCCAAAGGACTACACGGCGTTTAAGGCGAGCGCGCCTCGCTCGATTCTCGTGTTGCCGCCGAAGAACGAGACGGTCTCGGTCGAAGGGCCCTACAGTTATCTTTCCACGGTATCCCGCCCCCTGTCGGAACTGGGCTATTACGTTTTCCCGGTGAACGAGGTCGACGAACTGCTCAAGGCCAATGGCGTCACGGATCCTGCCGAGATGCACCAGATTCCGGTGGCGAAGTTGCGGGAAGTCACCGGTGCGGATGCCGTCCTGTACCCGACACTCAAGGAATACGGCAGCAAGTACGTCCTGCTCGATTCGGTGACGAGCGTCAGCGTCTCTGCGGTCCTCGTGGATGCGCGCAGTGGAGAAACCCTCTGGTCCAACCAGGCACGTCTGCAAATGAACGCCAATGGCAACAATCAGGGCGGACTGCTCGCCCAGATGGTGGGCGCCATCGTTTCGCAGATCATCAATTCGAAATCTGATCCTGCGCACCGCATCAGCCAGCAGTTGGATACGATCCTGTTTGAAACGCAAGGACAGGGTTTGCTGCCGGGTCCGTACCTGGTGGGGCCGGTGGCTGTGGCACCAAAGCCGGCGGGAACGCACTCAAACCAACTCTGAAACGTAGCCTGTCGCCTCGTGCAGTAGAAAAAAGGCGCCCGAAGGCGCCTTTCTTTTTGCCTTTCGGCAGCGATCCGATCAGAGCAGGGGCACCAGCAGCAGGGCCACGATGTTGATGATCTTGATCAGCGGATTGATGGCCGGACCCGCGGTGTCCTTGTACGGATCGCCGACGGTGTCACCGGTCACCGACGCCTTGTGGGTGTCAGAGCCCTTGCCGCCGAAGTTGCCCTCTTCGACATACTTCTTGGCGTTGTCCCAGGCGCCACCGCCCGTGCACATCGAGATGGCGACGAACAGGCCCGTCACGATCGTACCGATCAGGAGCCCACCGAGCGCCTTCACGCCGGCACCAGGGCCCATCAGCGAGTTCATGCCGAAGCCGACGACAACGGGCGCCAGGATGGGCAGGAGAGACGGGATCACCATTTCCTTGATGGCGGCGCGGGTGAGCATGTCCACCGCACGGCCGTACTCCGGCTTGGCGGCGCCTTCCATGATGCCGGCAATTTCCTTGAACTGGCGACGCACTTCCACGACGACCGAACCGGCCGCACGGCCGACCGCTTCCATGGCCATCGCGCCAAACAGGTAGGGAATCAGGCCGCCGACGAACAGGCCGATGATCACGGCCGGATCGGAGAGCGAGAAATCCTGCAGCTTGTGCACGGCATCGAGGTTGTGGGTGTAGTCGGCGAAGAGCACGAGTGCCGCAAGACCGGCCGAGCCGATCGCGTACCCCTTCGTCACAGCCTTGGTCGTGTTGCCAACGGCGTCGAGCGCGTCGGTGATCTTGCGCACATCCTTCGGCAGGCCCGACATTTCTGCGATGCCGCCGCCGTTGTCGGTGATCGGGCCGTAGGCGTCGAGCGCGACCACCATGCCGGTCATCGACAGCATGGCCGTGGCCGCTACGGCGATGCCGTACAGGCCGGCGAGCGAATGCGCGCCGTAGATCGCCGCACAGACCGCGAGGACAGGAAGGGCGGTGGACTTCATCGACACGGCAAGGCCGGCAATGACGTTGGTGCCGTGACCCGTCTGGGAGGCGGCGGCCACGTAGCGGACCGGAGCGTACTCGGTCGATGTGTAGTACTCGGTGATGACGATCATGGCGGCCGTGAGGGCGAGGCCGATGAGCGAGCATTCGAACATCGTCATCGCCATGGCGCCGGAGAACATGTCCATCGAGACGAAGTAGAACGCGACCGCCGCGATGACGCCGGAAACGGCGACGCCACGGTACAGATCGGAAGAGCACACGTCTGAACTCCAGTCACTGACCAATCTCGTATGCCGTCTTCTGCTTGAAAAAAAAAAA
>CAXBRZ010000332.1:0-3322 GCA_963978075.1 uncultured bacterium
GGTTGCAGTGGATAGTCGCGCAAGGCTTCGTTCTTCGCCTCGTTGTGCGGCGGCAAGACCGCAAGCACCGCGGCGTCGATGGGATCGAAAGCCTCGGCATCGCTGGCCTGCTGGGCCGCACGCAGCAGTCCCAGCGCCAGCGATGCGGACGAGCTCAGGCCGGCGCCCATCGGCACGTCCCCCGAGATCACCAGGTTCAGGCCCACCGGATGGGCCATCAGCGGCACCAGTTGCGCCTTGTCGCCGGAAAAGCTGCGCGCGACGAAGGTGGCACCCAGTTGCAGGGCGAGGCTTACCAGGTCGACCGGCGAGTCGTTGTTGATGGCGCCCTTCTTGGACTTCGAGCCCACGTCGGCCGCGGCGGAGAACTGTCCTTTGGTCAGGCCATACACACCGTTGTTTTCGATGATGTAGAGCATGTTCAGATTGCGCCGTATCGCGTGCGCCAACTGACCGAGGCCAATGGAGAGCGAGTCGCCGTCTCCGGAGATGCCGATGTAGGTCAGGGAACGGTTGGCGGCATTGGCGCCCGACGCGATGGAGGGCATGCGTCCGTGGACGGAGTTGAATCCGTGCGCGCCGCCGACGAAGTAGGCGGTAGTCTTGGAGGAACAGCCGATTCCGGAGAGCTTGACGAGCTCCTCGGGGCGTAACGACAAACCCCAGGCAGCCTCGATAATCGCGGCGGTCGTCGAATCATGACCACAGCCGGCACACAGCGTCGACATCCCGCCCTCGTAATCGCGGCGGGTCATGCCCAGTTCGTTGCGGGGCAGGGAGGGGTGCGCGACCTTCGGTTTTGCGATGGATGTCATGGTTCAGGCTCCTCCCGCCGCAACGGTCTGCGCGGCGACGGCAGGCCGTAGGTGCCTAAGCACCGCCTCGGTGATGAAGCGCGCGTTCATGGGCAGTCCGTCGTAGTGCAGCACCGGCACAAGCTTGCGCTTGTCGACCGGGGTCTCCAGCACCAGCAGCGAGCGCAGTTGCGCGTCGCGGTTCTGCTCGATCACGTACACCACCTCGTGGCGGTCGAGGAACGCCTCGACCTCGGCGCCGAATGGAAAGCCACGGACGCGCAGGTAGTCCGCGCTGACGCCTGCAGCCCGCAACTGATCGAGCGACTCCTTCACCGCCTCGTCGGAACTGCCGTAGGCCAGCAGGCCGACCGGCCCATGGCCGTTTCCGGTCAGCAGTGCGGGTGGTACGAGCGTCTTGGCGGTCTCGAATTTGGCCACCAGCCGGTCCACCACTTCGCGGTACTCGGTCGAGTCCTCGGTGTAGCCGCCGAACTTGTTGTGCCCCGATCCGCGCGTGAAATACGCACCCTTGGAGGAGGTTCCAGGCAGGGTGCGGTAGGGGATGCCGTCGCCGTCACTGTCGAGGTAGCGGTGAAATTTCGGCAGGGCCTCGACCTGCTCGCGGGACAATACCTTGCCGCGGTCCGGCACGTAGGCCTCGTTCCACGTGAATTCAGGCACCATCCAGTCGTTCATGCCGATGTCGAGGTCCGACAGGACAAACACCGGCGTCTGCAGACGTTCCGCCAGGTCGAACGCGACCGGCGCCATCTCGAAGCACTCCTTCGGGTTGGCCGGGAACAGCAGCACGTGCCGTGTGTCGCCGTGCGAGGCGTACGCGCACAGCAGGATGTCGCACTGCTGCGTCCGGGTGGGCATGCCCGTCGAGGGGCCGACCCGCTGCACATCGAACAGCACGGCTGGCACTTCGGCGTAGTAGGCGAGTCCGATGAACTCATTCATGAGCGATATGCCGGGACCGCTGGTGGGCGTGAACGAACGGGCGCCGTTCCAGGCCGCACCGATGACCATGCCAATGGCGGCCAGTTCGTCTTCCGCCTGCAGGACCATGAACTTGCGCTCGTGGGTTTGCGGGTCCACCCGGTAGCGTTCGCAGAAGCCGCGGAAAGCATCCATCAGCGAAGTGGACGGGGTGATCGGATACCAGGCGCCGACCGTGGCGCCGGCATACACGCAACCGAGTCCCGCCGCGGCGTTGCCGTCGATGAGGATCCTGCCGGCAGTTCCGTCCATCCGTGCCACGGTGATCGGCAGCGGACAGGGCAGATGATCCTTGGCATGACGGTAACCCAGCTCAATGGCCTTCATGTTGGCGTCGACGAGCTTGGGCTTCGCCGCGTACTGCTCCGTGACCAGTCCGCGAATGACCTCGAAGTCGATGTCGAGCAGTGCCGCAAGGGCGCCGGCGTAGCAGATGTTCTTCATCAGGATCCGGTTGCGGACCCCGTCGAAATTTTCATTGCACAGGCGCGCGAAGGGAACTCCGAGGACCGTGATGTCATCGCGCGAGAGCAGGCTGCTGCGTGGCCACGTCGAGTCATAGATCAGGAAGCCGCCGGGAGCGACCTCGCGCACGTCGCGCGCATAGGTCTCCACGTTCATGGCCACCATGAGGTCGACCGCGTCGCCGCGCGCGAGGTAACCATCCTTGGAAGCCCGGATCTCGTACCAGGTCGGCAGTCCCTGGATGTTCGAGGGGAAGTAGTTCTTGCCGGTGACCGGTACGCCCATCCTGAAAATGGACTTCATGATCAGGTTGTTGGCACTCGCGGAACCGGTTCCATTGACGTTGGCAAAGCGCAGCACGAAATCATTGACGCGCGGCAGCGCGCGGTTCGCAGTCGTCATAGGGTCTGTCCGCAACTGGCGTGAGGGATGTGGATCTTTGATTTCTGCATGTCCCACGCAGCCGTCGGGCAGCGTTCGGCACACAGGCCGCAGTGCACGCACAGATCCTCGTCCTTGACCATGACGCGTCCGGTCGCCTTGAGCGGCGCCGAGACGTACAGGGGCTTGGTGGGATCTAGGCGGGGAACCTTGGTGCGCGCCGATATTTCCTCTTCCGAGCCGTTGCCGGTGATGGTCAGGCAGTCGACCGGACAGATATCGATGCAAGCGTCGCATTCGATGCAGGCGGAGTCCGTGAAGTGAGTCTGAACGTCGCAGTTCAAGCAACGCTGCACCTCCTGGTGGATTTGCTCCTCGGTGTAGCCTTCCTCGACCTCGATGGTCATCTTGGAGAAGCGCTTGGCGAGTTCCACGTGCCGCATCTTCTGGCGCTTGGCGGGGTCGTAGTAGTTGTGATACGACCACTCGTGCAGCCCCATCTTGGTGCTGGTCAGGGTCTGGCCAGATGGCGGCCTCTGCTCAAGAGGCTTGCCTTGGCAATACATGTCGATCGAAAGAGCGGCCTGGTGGCCATGCTCGACGGCCCAGATGATGTTGGCCGGACCGAACGCCGCGTCTCCGCCGAAGAACACGCCTTCGCGAGTGGACATGAACGT
>CAXBRZ010000333.1:0-3292 GCA_963978075.1 uncultured bacterium
GATAAATCGAGTTTCAGGCGCCGACTGGCGGACCGTCACCTCGTCGAACCGGTGGCGGGCGCACGACGCGGCGGCGCGTTTCGACCGGCCCAGCTGTACCGCGCGGTACGCGAGGCCGCGGACACCGCCTCCGCGTGATCCGCCCGAGAAGATGGACAAACGCACGAAGTCGCCCGCTTGGCGGTACAGTCTTAGGAATTCAATTCAGCCCCTGCCCATGAAGTCCCAATGAGAGGTCCGCCCATGCAGACCACCGACAGGCCCCAAGGACCCGGAACGCGATGACCACCCACATCCTCATCCTTTGCACCCACAACTCTGCCCGCAGCGTGCTCGCCGAAGGCATGCTGAACCACCTTGCCCGGACACACGGCAAGGACGTGAGGGCCCATAGCGCCGGCAGCGCTCCCAGCGGGCGTCTCAATCCTTTTGCCCTTCAGGCGCTCGAAGCTGCAGGCGTGGATACCAAGGGGTATCGCAGCAAGAGCTGGGACGAGTTCACGACGTCGTCGGCACCCCCGCTGTCGGTCGTGATCACCGTCTGCGACAACGCGGCCGCGGAGGTCTGCCCGGCGTTCTTCGGCGGCCAGGGACAACCGGTGAAAGTCCACTGGGGCTATCCCGATCCTTCCCACGCCGAGGGCGGTGACGAGGGCAAACGTCGGGCCTTCGCACTGACCCGCCAGGCCATCGGCTATCGCATGCTGCAACTGTTGCAGTTGCCGATCGATGCGATGGACAGACAATCCCTCACAGCCGCACTCGTTGCCATCGGGAAATCTTGAACATGACCCTCACGCGCAAACTGCTGGCAGAAGGCATCGGCACACTGCTGCTGCTCGCCATCGTCACCGGCTCGGGCATCATGGCGGAACGACTCTGCGGCGGTAACGTTGCCGTCGCGCTCCTCGCCAACACCGCAGCCACGGTCGGCGGCCTGTACGTCCTGATCGAAGTCTTCGGCCCGGTGAGCGGCGCGCACTTCAATCCGGTGGTCAGCACCGTACTGGCCGTGCGGCGGGAGTTGCCCTGGGCGGACCTCGCGCCCTACCTCCTGGTCCAGCTCCTGGGCGCCGTGCTCGGCGCGTGGCTTGCCCACGCGATGTTCGATCTACCCATCGTCCAGCTCTCAGCCAAGCTGCGCTCGGGCAATGGTCAGTACCTTGCCGAGGGGGTGGCCACGGCAGGACTGCTTCTCACGATCCTGCGGGCGCCTGCCGGCAAGGCCTCGTCTCTGGTCGCCGCCTACATAGGCGCAGCCTACTGGTTCACCGCCTCGACATCGTTCGCCAATCCCGCCGCGGTGCTCGGACGCATGTTCAGTGACAGTTTCGCCGGCATCGCGCCTTCGTGCGCTCCGGCGTTTGTGCTGGCGGAATTTCTAGGTGGCGGCCTCGGCCTCGTCCTCGCAGGCCTACTCCCGAGAAAGCCCTGAGGCAGCGCCTCGCTGCAGCGCTCACAGCGCGACGGCGCTCAGGAATACCCGCAGGAGCGTCAGAAGAACGCCCCCGAAGAGACCAAGGAACAGCACGCACAAGGCGATCGAGAAAAGAACGACAAGGCCGTCGCGCTCGGCAAGTCCGATGCCCGAAAGCAGCACCACGACGGCCGGCACAAGATTGCCGAACGGGATCGGTCCCATGAGGACCAGGACATTGACGAGCAAGAGCAGACCCACAAAACGTACGCCGAGCCCCTCGGTCAGGACCGTATAGCGTGGCCGCATGCGACGCTCGATACGGTGCAGCCAAGGCCTGGCGGCGTCCAGAGCTTGCTTGAGCACGGTGGTCGATATCCGCATGTCCCTGATCCGGCGTGGCAGCCACAGGTCCTGCTTCCCGAGACATAGTTGTGCACTCAGAAACAGGAGCACCGACCCAAAGACCGTGGAGACGCCAGGGATGAAGCCTGCCGCGAGAACAGGAAGCGCGAGCAGGGCGAGCAGCATTCCCTTCGCCCGCGAACCGAACACCTCCGCAAGTTCGCCAAGGTTGATGGCATCTGTCTCCCGTGCAACAAGGCTCAAGAGCACCTGGGACAGTGGCGGCCGTTGAATCTCGGGCATCAGCATCAAGACCCGTGGTTCGACGGTTAAGTTCCCCAATGCCGACGGTACGCGCCCTGCGCGTCATAACGCTCGGCCTGCCACTCAGGATCAAAGCGGCGACCCGCACGCGGATCCGCTCCGCGACCGGCAAGATAGGCCCAGTTGCCCTGATTGCTCGTGACATCAAAGTCGACGAGGCACGATTCGAACCAGTCCGCACCGGCCCGCCAGTCACCGCCCAGATCATGCACGAGATAACTGGCCACCACCTGACGCATGCGGTTGGACAGGAATCCGCTTGTCGCAAGCTCCCGCATACCCGCGTCGACAAACGACTGGCCGGTGGTTCCGCTGCGCCAGCGCTCAAGGGCCTGCGCGTCGAACGCCGGCACCTCCTTGCCGAGCGCTCGTGCGGTGAACACGCGTGCGCCATGGCGCGCACACCAGAACTTGAAGTAGTCACGCCAGAGGAGTTCGAACCAGATCCAGTAGGTGCTCTCGTTCGCCCCGTGCCCCGCCTCGTGCCGTCGAAGACAGGCCATCACGGTCCGGGCGGAGAGCGCGCCCGTCGCAAGCCAGGGCGAGAGCTTGGTCGAACCGTCGACGCCAAGGACTGCGTTGCGAGTCTCTTTGTAACTCCGCGGACGATAGCCTGCGAAGTAGTCGGCCAGATACGCCTGTCCCGCCGCTTCACTCCCCTCGAAGCGGTTGTCGTCAAAAAGACGAAACGCCTGCACAGAGGGATCGGCCAATCGCGTCGCCGCTGACGGATCGTCGGCCATGCCAGACCGTGTGCAATGTAGATCGCAAGGTGCTGGGAGCGGCGCGCGGGGCTGCGCGCCTGCCTCATCGACCCGCCGCCGTCGCGGCCCGGTGGGCCGCTGCTGATGGTCGGCTCGAACAGCCCGCGCATGCTCGGCATCACGTTGCCCACGGTGCACCAGTGGAACGTGTGGTGGAGCATCTATGGCAACACGCCGGAGGGTCTGGCGACGGTGGTGGCCGATGTGCGGGCACGCACCGAGGCGGCGGGCCGCGAGCCCGACGAAGTGGAAGCGACGGCCTGCGTGTACGTGCAGGTGCCCGGAGGTGTGGGCAGGACGATGGGTGATCCGTCGATGGCCGAACGGGTGCGACCGATCACCGGCACGCCGGCAGAGATGGCCGAGCAGTTGGCCGCCTTCGCCGAAGTCGGTGTCAGCGAACTGCAACTCGTGGTCGACCCCATCACTCAACCAGCCATCG
>CAXBRZ010000334.1:0-3274 GCA_963978075.1 uncultured bacterium
TCATGACCACTTGCTGCACACCCCAGATGAGGCACAAAGAGAGCATCAGCAAGACGGCTCGTGAATCCAGGGGTCGACGGGTTGGAGGCGGCATGATGATTGCAATGCGCGAGGGACACTGATTGTAGCGCTCAAAAAGGCCTACGGTTGCGCTTCTTCGGCCATCGCGCGACGATTCGCACAGTTGTCAACAAGGGGGCCGTTCGTCATGGAAAGCCGCAGGTGCACACAAGGGCGGTATGCCCTCGGTCTGGTTTTGACGGTTTTTGCGTTGGCCAGTCTGGCCTCTCCACTGCGTGACGGCTATACGCCCAGTCTGGATGTCCGCGCGATGGACCGAAGTGTCGATCCCTGCGAGGATTTTTACGAATACGCCTGCGGAGGCTGGCGGCAGAGCAATCCCATTCCGGCGGATCAGTCCGGTTGGAGCGTCTATGCCAAATTGCACCAGGACAATCTGGCCTTCCTTCGCCGGATATTGGAATCGCTACCGCCAGGCGCGTCACGTACGGAGTCGGAACAGAGAATCGGTGACTACTACGCTGCCTGTATGGATGTGTCCGCTTTGAACCGGGCCTCCGATGCCCCTGTATTGCCAATGCTCGCAAGAGTTCGTCGCGTCATGCGGTTCGGGCACCTCGGGAGCCTGATCGGCGACATGCATGCCGGGATGGGCGGTCACGCTCTTTTCCAGTTTGAGGCAGCGCAGGCGTTTTCCGATGCGACGAAGGTCATACCGTACGTCGAAGCGGGTGGTCTCGGACTTCCGGACCGTGACTACTACGTCGAAAATGATGAGCGCTCGCAACGCATGCGCAGCGATTACCACGCCCATATAGCCAAAATCTTCGTGCTGTCAGGGGATGCGCCTGCTGCTGCCATTAGGCATGCCAATGCAGTCATGCGCATTGAAACCCGCTTGGCGAAAGCGTCTCTGCGTCGTGTCGATCTGCGTGATCCTCGCAAGCTGGACCACCCGATGTCTGTGCCAGACCTGCATCGTTTGGCTCCCCATTTTCAATGGACCGATTACCTTGACGCCCGCGGACTGGGTTCCGTACAGAAGATCAATGTGACGGAGCCGAAGTTCGTCAAGGAGCTCGACCGTGTAATTTCGACCCTTCCGCCGGAAGAGGTGGAAGCCTACCTGCGGTGGCACGTCCTGCATGCAGCGGCTCCCCACCTGTCAGCGGCCTTCCGGACGGAGAACTTTTCTTTCTATGGTCGCATCTTGCGTGGCCAGCAGGAGGAGAAGCCGCGCTGGAAAACGTGTGTCGCGCTGGTTGACCACCAATTGGGCGATGCTCTCGGCCGTGAGTTTGTTGCCCGTGTCTTTTCCTCGGAGCAGAAACAGGCGACCCTGAGGATGACGCAGCAGATTGAAGAGGAGATGCGCAGGGATATCGCCGGTCTTGATTGGATGAGCCCCGTCACCAAAAAAGAAGCGCTGAGGAAACTCGACGCCGTCGTTAACAAGATCGGTTATCCGGACCGGTGGCGGGATTATTCGCGCCTCCAGGTTCAGCCAGATGATTTTTTCGGGAACCTTGATCGTTCGATGCGTTTCGAATCCGCGCGTCAGATGGCCAAGGTGGGCCAGCCGGTCGACCGAAGCGAGTGGATGATGACGCCGCCCACTGTGAATGCCTATTACGATCCGCAGATGAACGACATCAATTTCCCGGCCGGTGTATTACAACCGCCCCTTTACGATGCTGCGCTTGACGATGCGCCGAATTACGGCGACACCGGCGGCACCATTGGCCATGAGCTGACGCACGGATTCGACGACGAGGGTCGTCGTTTCGATGCAAAAGGCAATCTGCGCGACTGGTGGTCGGCAGAAGATGCCAAGGCATTCGAAAGTCGCGCTCAATGCGTCGTGGATCAGTACGCGCAGTACGTGGTTGTCGATGACATCCACATCAACAGTCAGTTGACCCTCGGTGAGGACGTGGCGGATCTGGGCGGGCTGATGCTGGCCTATAACGCTTGGAAAGCCGAAACCGGCCGCAAGGCCCTTCAGCCCATCGAGGGGTTCACGCCCGATCAGCGGTTTTTTATCGGTTATGCGCAATGGGCCTGTGAAAATACTCGTCCAGAGTCCGAACGGTTGCAGGCGAAAACCGACCCGCACTCTCCCGGGCGGTACCGTGTCAACGGCCTCGTCGTGAACATGCCCGAATTCGAGAGAGCCTTCGCATGTCATCGTGGCCAGGCGATGGTGCGGGAGAACCGTTGCCGCGTCTGGTAGGTGTCGCCGTGGCTTCGATCATCGAAGCGATTCAACCCGACGCGGCGGCTGGCGATGTGTGATTCCGGGCTGTCGTTGAATGCCGGCGCGGTTGCCTGGAATGCCGTCGGTGCTGCCGAGGGCATTCACGCGTTGGGCGTTGGGACGAGCACGGGCCGCGAACGCAGGTGCCGCATCGGATTCGCCGACGGGGTGGAGATCGAGGAAGGATCTGAGTAGTGGTCGGGGTGACAGGATTTGAACCTGCGACCTATACGTCCCGAACGTAGCGCTCTACCAGGCTGAGCTACACCCCGAATTCCGGTGACCGGTCAGAAGGACCGGTGCACCGCAAATGCCGCCAGTTGCTTCAGCGCTGCCTTGTGAACCGACTCGGGGAGTGGTTCGAGCGCTGCAAGAGCCTGATCAGCCTCGCTTTGAGCGAGTCGCGCAGTGTACTCAAGGCCACCGGTCGTTTCAATCGCCGAGAGCACTGCTGCCAAGTCGTCCAGCCCACCTTCGCAGATCGCGTGCCGTAAAAGCGTGCGCTGGCTCTCGGTTCCGTGGCGCATCGCGTGGATGACCGGCAAGGTGGGCTTGCCCTCGGCAAGATCGTCGCCGACATTCTTGCCACGTGTCGCCGGGTCTCCCAGATAATCCAAGGAGTCATCGACCAGTTGGAATGCATTGCCAAGGTGCCGGCCGTACGCGGCCAGTGCCTTTTCGGTGAGTTCATCCGCGCCGGCGATGACGGCGGCGATCTGCGCGCCAGCCTCAAAAAGTCGAGCCGTCTTGCGGTAGATGACGTCCAAATAGCGAGCTTCGGTCGTGTCCGGATCTCCCGCATTCATGAGTTGCAGCACTTCGCCTTCGGCGATGACATTGGTCGCATCGGCCATGATGGCCATGATGCGTGGCTGGCCGAGGCGCACCATCATCTGGAAAGCACGTGAATACAGGAAATCGCCGACGAGGACGCTTGCGGCATTGCCAAATACGGCGTTGGCCGTTGATCGGCCCCGACGCTGCCCCGAGCCATCC
>CAXBRZ010000335.1:0-3272 GCA_963978075.1 uncultured bacterium
GGAGTTGACGCAGTAGCCGAAATTGATCGCATCCTGCCTACCCTCTCCATGCAGGTAATCAACACCGTAAGTGAGGCTCACGCTTGAAAGGGGAGCCCTGTTGACGTGGGCGTCGACGTAAAGATCCGTGAGAGTGCGCTGCTGCGTAAATCCGTCGCCCTGAAAGCCGTCACCGACACCGGCATCCGGCGGAGCGTTGAAGGCATCACCGCGCAGGAAGCCCCGCAGGATATCGTCTCGGGTGCGGGTCGCTGACACGGTGACGGCCCAGTCGCCGAGTCCACTCTTGCCCTGCAGGCCAACGGCCAGGTGGTACCGCTTCTGGTCCAGTTTCGCGCCCTCCGGATTGTAGTTGGCGGTATTGCTGAGTTCGGGGTGGGCATCGCGACCGTCCCGCAAGAGATAGTTGCCTGCCGGAGATTGCGGAAGGAGCGAGACATCCGCATCCAAACGCAATCGCGTCTCGCCCCAATTCGTACCACCACGATAAAGGGCATGGAGGCGCCTGAAATCCGTTCGGTCTTCGGCGAAGCCGCGCTTTTCCGCATTGATGGTCAACGACTGGGCAAAACCGCCCAGCGCGGGCAGATTCCCCGTCCATGCGATTCCCGCGCTTCCGTGCGTACCGGCCGTGAGCCCAAGTTCCGCCGGCGCGTGACCCGCCGCGTAGTGGATGACATGGATGACGCCGACAAAGGACGTTGTGCCGAACATGACCGGCGCCGCGCCACGCAACACCTCGATCCGCTCGACACCCGTGAGGTCCACGGAGGGCGTGGCAGGATTGAAAGCACCGCCCCATGGCACATCATCGACCACCAGCAAGTATGCATCGGCCTCACGCAGGCCCCACATCGAGGGCACTGCCCCCGCAGGCCCGGCATCGCCACCTGGCGAACCCTCGACGCCTGCCATCAGTTGCAAGGCCGTACGCAGGTCGTCAGCGCCTCTGGCGCGCAGTTCCTCTCCGGTGACGAGGCTGATCGAGGCCGGCACATTGTCCACCGGTTCCGCAAGGCGCGTAGCGGTCACCTCGACGCGCTCCCCCACCCAAGGAGTCTCCGCGGCCCGGGTGACCTGACAAAGCACCATCACCGTAGCAATGCCGGCCCATGTAAGCATTCGCGACATCCAAAAATCCTTGCTCATCGCGGGAAGGGTCCGCGCTATCCGACCGGTAATTTTCCCGACCTTGGGCGCCCGTGTCCACCAATAGGCGAGCCCAGGAAGAAGCAAACTTATGAAATAAATCAATTTTTTAACGAATCAGCCGAGTGACTCTGACGCGTCCAAATACCAGAGAACAGTACGATAGATGAGCTCGATGCTGGACTATCATGGCTGCTGTTGCACAAGGGTAGCTGGGCGCTCTGCCGCCCGCCCCGTACGCCAAACCATTGACCACACGGCCAATTACAATGCCAGAAGACTCTGGGTTAACCCGCCAGTGAAAGCGGGGGGGGCGTAGGTTGCGCAATGTATAGAATCGATCGAAGACGACTCAGCGCTCTGCACGCTGCCGAAAGCAATGATTTCGCATTGCGGACAAGAAGGTCCAAAGAGTTGCTAGATCGCGCAATCCGTCACCAGCCAATGGGCGTGCCGATGTCGTGGATGGCCGGCCTCTACCCTACGTCGCCGCTCTACATCGCCTCCGGCAGAGGCGCGTCTTTCACCGATGTCGACGGCAATGATTACCTCGACTTCAACCTGTGCGACCTGAGCATGACCATTGGCTATGGAAACGAGGTGGTCGCCAATGCTCTCAGCGCACAGGCACGGCGTGGGTCCCAATTCCTGCTCCCCACGGAGGACGCCATTGCGGTGAGCGAGATTCTCGCTGAGCGGATGGGGCTTCCCTATTGGCAGTTCACCTTGTCCGCTTCTGGATCCAATGCCGAGGTTATTCGAATTGCGCGATCCATGACGCAGCGGGCAAAGATCGTGATCTTCGGGGGTCATTATCACGGCCATATTGAGGAAACGCTGGCCTGCGAGGAGAACGGCTCTAGCGTACCGGATACGCTCGGTCTTTCGCCCTCGTCCGCTTCACACACCACGATTCTCCCTTTCAACGATCTCGAGAAGCTGGAACACACCCTCGCGGCGCGCGATGTAGCACTTGTATTGACGGAACCCGTCATGACGAACTGCAACCTCATCATGCCGGACCCCGGCTTTCACGCCAGTCTGCGTCAGCTCACGCAGCGCTACGAAACACTGCTCTGCATCGACGAAGCCCACACATTCCAGTTTGCGTACGGCGGAATGACTCGCGAATGGCGACTGGCACCGGACTTCATCGTGCTCGGCAAGGGGTTCGGAAGCGGCGTGGCGTTCGGCCTTTACGGCATGAGCGACGCGGTCGCTGAATACTTCAACGCACGGTTTGATCGCTTCGTGCCGCCACGGGGCATTGCCACGGGCGGAACGACCTATGGGAGTGCACTCGCCCTTGCAGTCGCCCGCGTCGTGCTTCAGGAAGTGCTGACGGAGGGCGCCTACGGCCGAGTGCAGGCCCTCGGCAAGATGCTGGCCGATGGACTCGACAACCTTTTCGTTGGGCGCGGACTGCCTTGGACAGCTTTCAGGTGCGGGCCGCGGTCAGGCTACTGCCTAGAGCGCCAGTTACCAAGAAATGGCCACGAAGGGTTCCGCTCGCTCGACAATGAATTGATCGACGCACGGCGCATTTTCATGGCCAATCGGGGGATATGGGACGCCGTGGCGGCCGCTGGACCGCAGACATCGATTGCCCATTCAGACGAAAACATCAGTACATACCTGGCTGCGGCGGGCGAGTTTTTGGACCAGATCTTGGATGGTTGATACCCCCGGTGAACTCGAGTTCACCGTCGAGCGATTGACCCAGCTTATCTGGGGATCAATGTTCGTAGCGAACGATTCTCTACCTAGTCGACAGACGAATTCCGATTGCCCTCAGCGCCGAAAAGCCGCAGGACATGCTGCGGAACCACACTCAGTCGGGGTTAAGGACGAAACCAGCCGGCAGGTCTTCAGTCGGAGCGGTCGGTGCTGAGACCCTCTCTGCGACCTGTCACTCAGAGTATTTGAAGGGCACCCCACACCCACCGATTCCGCAGTACCCGTTCGGATTTTTTGCCAGGTACTGCTGGTGGTAGTCCTCGGCATAATAAAACTCAGGCGCCATGCGGATTTCCGTTGTGATCTCGCCGCGACCGGCGGCTCTGAGCGCCTGCGCGTAGGCCGTGCGGGTGAATTCCGCGGTCGCCAGCTGCGCTTGGGTTGTC
>CAXBRZ010000336.1:0-3264 GCA_963978075.1 uncultured bacterium
GACGCCGCCATGGCCAGGGTCGATGACAACGACCAGTTTGTCGGTGGGGGCGGGAGGCGCGACAGCCTCCGGGACGACGACCGCCGTCGCAGGCGGCTCGGCGGGGACCGCGGCTGCAGCGGCGGCGAAGCTTGCCTCCGAGCTCGGCGCGAGGTCGATGACGAGCAGGGCCCCGTCGGCTTTCGCCTCGCTTGCCGCCTTCACGATCTCGCGCCCGACGGTGGTTGAACCTGTGAAGGCCACCCGATCGACGTCACGGTGGGACGAGAGCGCAGCTCCGATCGTCCGGCCGTCCCCGGGCACGACATTGATTGTCCCGGCCGGCACACCGGCCGCTTCCAGCAGCGCGACCAGACGCAGTACGGCGAGCGTCGCATGCTCGGAGGGCTTGAGCACCACGGAACAACCGGCCGCGAGCGCCGGCGCAAGCTTCCAGGCGGCCGCAACGACCGCCCCGTTCCAGGGAATGATGAGGGCCGCCACACCCACGGGCTCCAGCCGGCCATAGCCCAGAAAGTCTGTGCCGGGCACAGACGGCTCGAAGGTGCCGCCATCGACTTTGGTACACCAGCCGGCGTAGTAACGGAAGGTGGCGGCTGCGTGGGGAACCTCGTGGCGGATGCCGGCCGCCAGCAGGCGGCCGCCTTCCAGCGACTCGATCCAGGCCAACTCTTCGGCATTCGCGTCGATCAGATCCGCCGCACACCGCAGGACGCGCTCCCGTTCGATGGGGGTGCGTCGGCACCAGCGCCCGTCTGCATGGCTGGCGCACGCAGCTGCGACCGCAGCCTCTACCTGCTCGGCAGAGGCCTGGTAGTACCGCCCAATGACGGCGCCATCCGATGGCGATACGACGTCGCGGACAACGGCCCCGACCTGCCAGGCCCCGCCCACGAGAAACGGTCGCGTTGTGGCCAGATAGCTCGCCACACAGGCAGGCACAGTCATCTCGTCATTCCGCCAGATATTCCGACAACACGGCGAGCACTCTTTCGTTTTCCATATCCCGTCCCAACGTGATGCGCAATGAGTTTGCAGGCCCGAGCGAGCCGGTCAGCTGGGTCCGTATGCCCTGTGCCAGCAATGCGTCGGCCGCGCCACGGGCATCGCGCCGGGCTCCGTCAAAGCGTAGCAGAACGAAATTGGTATGCGAGGGGCAGACGGAAATACCGGGCAGCCGCGCAGCCACTTCCGAGAACCGTTCGCGCGCTGCGCGGGTGAGCTCGAGCACTCGCCGTGCATAGGCCTCATCCAGCACCGCCGCCGTGGCGGCCGCCATCGCCGCCGAGGAGGCATTGAAGGGGGTGCGGATCCGCTCCACCGCATCGATGACTTCAATGGGCGCGTACAGCCAGCCGATCCGTAGCCCCGCAAGGCCGTACAACTTGGAGAATGTACGCGTGACCACCACATTGGTGCGGTTGTCAACGTACTTTGCGCCCCAGTCAAAGTCTGCTGCGTCGACGAAATCGGCATAGGCGCCGTCAAGGACGAGCAGCACGTCATCCGGCAGTCCCGCGACGAGCCGGGACAATCCGTCGGCAGGCAGATAAGCACCGACCGGATTGTTGGGCGAGGCCAGAAACACGGCTCGCGTGGCCGGCGTGAGCGTTGCAAGGATTTGCTCGGGATCAGGCACAAGTTCCGGTTCGTCGGCGATGATGACGCGAGCGCCGAGGGACGTGGTATGGACCATTGCCATGGTAAAACTATAACGGCTGAAGACCACGTCATCGCCGGGTCCCACGTAGGCCCGAAGCAGCAATTGCAGCAATTCGTCCGAGCCATTGCCGCATATGATCCGCGCGGCGTCGATTCCATGTACTTTCGCGAGCGCTGCCCGCAGTGCCGACTGATACGGATCCGGATACTGCTCGAGGTGCACTCCGACGCCGGCAAATGCCGCCCTTGCGTGGGAGGAGGGTCCGTAGCGTGACTCGTTGGTCGCAAGATTCAGGGTGGGTGGCCGCGCTGGCGGCTCGCCTTGCCGAAACGGCTGCAAGCCCTCAAGTGTCGACCGCGACGGCGGTTTCATCCGCGCTCCACCCGCGGCATCAGAACGTGCTTCCACGGCGTAGGCATGTCGCCCACCTCGACCTCGATCAGCCACGGCCGGTTGGCTGCGAGCGCCCGCCGAATCTCCGCCTCCAGTGCTTCCGGCGTGGTGACCTTTGAGGCCATGACACCGAAACTCTGCGCGAACATCTGGAAATCCGGGTTGCGCAGATCCGAGCCGATATGGCGACCACCAAACCAGTCGTCCTGCTGCCGTTGGACATTCTGGAACTTGCGGTTGTTGAACAGCACGGTGACGAGGGCAATGCCGTTCTGCGCAGCCGTCGCAAGCTCGTTGGCGGCAAAAAGAAAGCCACCGTCCCCGGTGATGTTCACCACCGCCTTGTCCGGATGCGCCACTTTCACCCCGAGCGCCGTTGCATAGCCATAACCCAGGGTGCCCTGGTATCCGCAGTTGACATGATGACGTGGCGCATAGGTCGGGAAGGCGTACCAGCCGCAGTAACCGACCTGCGTGATTTCATCGACGTAGTAGCCGTCTTCCGGCAACGCGGCGCGGATCGCCCGGATAAAGGACAACTGCGGCTCCACACCGGCGATACGTCTGCCGATCTCGATCGTGAGTTCGGCAAGTTCCTGCCGGCGCGAACGAGCCTTGTGGCCGACCCGAGCGAGTTCGGCATTCATCTGGACGAGCGCTTCACGCGCATCGGCGTGCACGGCGACCGTCGGCTCCGCGACCCGGGTGATCTCCTGCGCGTCGATATCAATGCGGATCAGTTGCATGCTCGGAGCCAGCCCCCAAGACAGGAGTGGCTGCTCCATGCGCGAGCCGATGCCAAGCACGACATCCGCCGTGTGCCAAAGCTGATGTCCGCCCGGTAACGACTGGAACAGCGGATGCCTGGCGTCGAGGACGCCCTGCCCGCCGCGGAAACAGACCACGGGAGCCTCGAGACGCTCGGCGAGTTCACGTACTTCCTGCGAGGCATCCGCCGCGCCGCTGCCGACAAAAATCATGGGCCTCTCGGCCTTGCGCAGCAGCGCTACGGCACGCTCGACGGCATTGGTGTCCACTTCAGGGTTGGCCAGAGCCACCGCGGACGGCAAAAGGCTGCTCACCGGCGGGCGCGACAAGGCCATGAAGCTGGTGGAAATCTCCAACGCGCAATTCATCGACGACATCAACAAACTGCTGGAACCCGTGGATTGCATTGCCCGGCACCCGCTGGAAGACAAAGTGCTCTA
>CAXBRZ010000337.1:0-3260 GCA_963978075.1 uncultured bacterium
CTTCACCCCTTGTCCACCGCTCCATGATCATCGTCGCCCGGCATGACATCACGCCTGCCCAACTCGACGCGCTTTATGCCAAAGCCCCTGTTTTCGCAGTGGTGTCCGGCCTTGGCTCGGGCGACTGGTCGCCGGTAGACGCATTCTGTGCGCGTCATGAAGTGCCCTGCTGGTTTCCCAGTGTCGTGGCGCCTCCAGCCAAAGCGCCCCACGCGCTGTATTTCAATGCCGGTGTTCATCTTGAAGCCCGAGCGTTGGCGCGGTCATTGAAAGACCAGAAGGGAACGGGCCGGCGACGGATCGTCCAGGTGCATGGCCCGGATGCCGCCTCTGCCGGAGCGTCGGTCACCTTCAGGGAATCCATGGCGGGTTCGGTCAGCCAGATCTCGGATCGAGTCCTGACTTCATTCTCTAGCAGTGAGCTTGCCGAGGCGCTCGCGGACATGCACCGCGGTGATATCGCTGTTCTCTGGATGAACGCCTCTGAATTGCAGGCGCTGAAAAGCTTGTCACCTCCGGAAGGCGATGTGTGGCTGTCGGCGACTCTCGGTGCAGATACTCCGGAAGTAGTTCCAGTGCCGTGGCGCAAGGCGGTCCGGGTGCTGTACCCCTACGAGCTGCCGGAACAACGCGCGGCAAACCTTGCTTACTTTCGCGCGTGGCGCGTGCAGCGACAGCTTCCCTTGATCGACGAGACCCTTCAATCAGAAGTGTTCTTCGCGTTTTCTTTCTTCACCGACACGATTGCGGAGATGCTCGACAATCTGTATCGGGAATATCTTATCGAACGTGCGGAAACCATGATTGATCGTCGTGAGCTCTCCCGGGCTGAGTCCGAATATCTGAGCAGTACGTCAAGTCACGTGCGTGTGGATGGGCAGGGAGCGGCAGGGACCAAGGCGCCAGGGCCTGTTGCGTATCAGGCCATAAAGGACGCCGGGGCAGGTTTCATGCAGCGTGGTGGGACGACAGCGTATCCGCATCTCACGTTGGGGGCTGGGCAGCGCTTTGCGTCCAAGGGCGTGTATTTCGTGCACTACGATTCTGCTGGCAGGGTTGTCGCGGACGGCGACTGGATTGTGCCGTAATGCGGGTTTTCCACAACTGTTGATCAGGTCGCGGAAATTCAGACGAATTTCACGTCTAATCGCCTCATTGGAGGAGTTATGAAAAATTTCATTGCCGTGAGTGTCGCGTTTGCAGGTCTTTCGTTGGCTGGAGCTGCACAGGGCTATACACAGACTACTTATTCCTGTACCGATTCTGCTGGCGTATCGACCTTGACGAATGTGCCGACACCCGGCGCACAGTGCGAGGCCCTGTACACATCTGAAGTGGCAGATGCCGCGCCCGTTGCTGCGACGCCTGTGTCGTCGTCTGGAGAGAACAAGCCTTCGCCTACGGCCACCTCCGCACGTACCGCCGTTTCGGAAAAGGTGGCTTCGCCGGCCAAGAGTCCTGAGACTGACGCCAAGGCAGCGACCGCACGCAAGCTGGCCAAGGCAATGGCAGCACGCGCCGCTTCCGACCGCCGCAATAATGCGGTCCAGGAAACGGCTGACGCTTATGCCCGGGGTACCCCGAAGGATGGTAATCCGGCGGTCACGCGCCGCTATCTGAAAACGGATCGTGCCACGTATATCCAGCAGAACGGTGTCGTGCCGAAATAGACGCTGTGTCGTCTGTCTGACGTCGGATTCGGACGGCCTCAGGGTGGCTCAGTCGCCCTCCTTGAGCTGTTTGAGGGATGAAAGGATGCTGTCCAGCGTCATGACGTCTGCATACCGCCGACCCACATCGCGCAAGTTGTCGTGATGAGGGCCCTCTGCCTGATCGCCGACGCAATCCTCGACCACAAGCGTACGGTATCCGTAGGAAAAACTGTCGATGATGGAGGCGCGAATGCAACCGCTGGTGGTGCATCCGCAAAGAATCGTGGTGTCGATCTGCTGTCGGGTCAGAAAGGTCAGTAGCGGCGTTCCGAAAAAAATGGACGGCGCACCCTTGGTGAAAAAAAAGTCGTACTCGGGGTCGTAAATTCGAGGATCAAGTCGGGTGGCCGGGTGATCGCGGAAAAAACTTCCGTCGTAGAGTGAATCCACTTTCCAGCAACCCATGTCCCGTTCGTCATTCCATGCGACGTTGCAGGTGGCGACGGGAATCCCCAACGGACGCGCTGTCGCGAGCAACCGTACGGTATTTCGCACCGCACGGTGTATATGGGGCGACCGTCCTGCCGGATAGTCAGGATGGGTGAACCCGAGTTGAAAGTCGACAATCAGGATGGCCGGTCGCTGCCCAAGGCCTACTGAACGTCCGCCGTAGCCGGCCTCGTTAAAGTGATCCGATGTCATAAAATCCTCCTCAAGTTGCGCGGCGAATGAGCCGCCTAGCCCGTTCGGCGACAGGCTCGTCTACAAACATTCCATCCACCTCGATGGCCGCTTCGCCCCGAGAAACCGCTTCCGTATAGGCAGCGAGAACCTGCTGGGCATTCTTCACCTGAGCCGGGTCCGGGGTGAATATCTCATGGCAGGGTCCGATTTGGTCCGGATGCAGGCACAGCTTTCCTTGAAACCCGAAACGGCGCCCGTTACGGGCCGAGCTTTTGAAGTCCTCGATATTTCTTACCTGCAGGATTGCGGCATCAATGGGCGGATCTAGGTCCCCCAAGCGGCACGCATGGGCAATTCGCGAGCGCGCATAGAGCAACTCGAGTTCATCGCGTCCCCATTCGAGGCCGAGCCCTAGATCGAGACTGTAATCGGCGGCGCCGAAAATCAGGGTCAGGCTACGGGATGATGCAGCAGCAATGGCATCTACTTGGGCGACACCGATCGCAGTCTCGATGATGGGGAGCAATTTCAGTTTTCCTAAAGGAATTCCGAGGGAATGCTCGATGCGTTGCAGACTAGATTCGACATCACGAAGTTCGTCCGGGTGCTCGATTTTAGGGAGGACAACTCCCTCAAACCAGGGGCCGGCAAGTGCCGCCAGATCATCGGCAAACCACTTGCCCGATGGATGATTCAATCGGACATACAGGCGCGGATGACTCGGATTCGACAAAATCCGCCCGACTGCGGTTCGCGCGGCCGCCTTCTCGCTTGCAGGGACCGAATCTTCAAGATCCAGGACTACGACATCCGCCGTACTCACCAGCGCCTTTTCCGCGCGGCGAGCGTGATTGGCCGGCGTGAAAAGTACGCTGCGGATTGGCCCTTTCCAGAGGGGTGAGTTGTCTGACGTACTGCTCATGC
>CAXBRZ010000338.1:0-3227 GCA_963978075.1 uncultured bacterium
CCCTCATCCCGGCCCTGATGGCCGAAGGCTGGACTGAAAGGCCCCGCGACTCGACCGCCGTTCTTCTGGCATCCCCCACGAAAGGACCCCGCGCCTGATGGATCGCAACCGCATCCTCCTGCTCTTCGGCGCCGCCTGGGTATCCGCAGCCCTCCTGACCTGGTTCCTCTACAGCGCCACCGCGAAGCCAAAGCAACACGCCTGCAATGGCTGGTCCGACGTCTCAACCAGGTGCACCCAGGTCGTGCCCTGGCGGCGCGGACGTCAGAACTCGGTCAGAAGGGTATCCGGCTGCAGCGAGCGGCCAAGGCTTACCTTGCGCTTCAGCAGACCCGCTTTGAGGCGGCAGTACGCACCCTGAATGCTGTCAGCCCACTGGCCACCGTCGAACGCGGTTACGCCATCGTGACGGACGCACAAGACAACGTCCTAAGATCCGCCAGCTCAATTGCCCTCAACGATGAGGTGCAGATCCGGTTGGCGAAAGGGCAATTGCGGGCGCGCGTTACCGGACGAGCGGACTAGTCCGGTCAATCGGGCAGCACGAGTTCCGCGAGAAGACCCGGGGTGTTGTCGCCCAGCAGCAGGCGTCCGCCATGCAACCGGGCGACGGCCACAACCAGCGCCAGCCCAAGCCCGCTGCCAGCCGTGTCATTGGCGTTGGCGAGCCGGCGCGAGCGCTCCATTGCCCGGGCGCGGTCGGCTGCCGGAATGCCAGACCCGGAGTCCGCGACCACAAGAACAGTCTCATTGCCGCGCCGAACCACACCCACATCAATGCGCCCGCCACGCGGCGTGTACTTGATCGCATTGTCGACCAAATTCGCCACGGCCTGGGCCAGCAACTGGGCATTGCCGTTGACAGAAAGGTTGAAGTCGAGATTCGTGGTGAGACGCATCTCCCTGTCCTCTGCGAGGGGGCGGTAGAGTTCGATGACGTCAATGGCCACCTCGGAGAGATTGACCGGGGCCATGCTTGCCGAACCGGATTCGGCCAAAGTGATGCGTAGCAACGCATCCAGTGTGGCCTCGATTCCGTCAATCTCATGCAACGCCGCCTCGATGGTATCTCCCCTCTGCTCCTCGGTACGACCCGGCAGGAGCCCCTGCTCGAGCCGTGTGCGCAGCCGATACAAAGGAGTACGCAAATCATGGGCTGTGCTGTCGATCACCGTACGGGTCGCAAATGTCAGATGTTCGATTCTTTCGAGCAAGCGATTGAGTTGTTCCGTAACGATGGCGAAGCGCGCATGACGCGCGATCGGCAGGCGCTGCGCAAGATCCCCGGCGAGCAATCGCCTGACCGAGTCTTTTAGCCGGCGCAAGTCGCGCGCCTCGGTACGGAGTCGATAGAAAAGATAGAACCCGGGAAGGAAAAAGCCAGCCAAAAACGCCGCCACCCAGCCCAATAGCTTGCCCGGCAGTAAAGCGACCAGTGCTTTTTCACGCTTGCCAACAATCAGACAATCGCCGTTGTCGAAGCAGCGACGCTGCGCGAGCCGCACTGTCGGCCGGCCATCCTCAATGCGATCGTATTCAAGATATCCGCTCTGGCGCGACCGCCTCAATCCGCCGGCCGGGAGGGATCCGACCGCGATGACGCCATCCGAAAGTTGCAGGGTGTATTCGATCCCGCGGCCCAGATCCTCGGCACCCCGAGCGGTCAAGTAGGTGATGAATGCTGATTCCGGCAGAACATCATGCAGTCCGGCCACGGTCGCCAGATCATCATCCAGCACCTTGCTGCCGGGCGAATCGACCAGCGACCAGACCCCGACCGCAGTCACGGCAACCACGACAGTCAAGAAAAGAATCGCCGTCGCATGACGCCAACGAAGACCGGCCGCCCGCGCCACAGGTTACTGAACCTTGAGGGCGTAACCGACACCACGAACGGTCACCAGCAGAGGGGCTTACCCGCCCTCACCGATGGACTGTCGCAGGCGACTGATATGTACGTCGATGACGTTCGTCTGTGGATCGAAATTGTAGCCCCAGACCTGCTCGAGCAGCATGCGACGGGTCACCGGCTGTGGCGCCGCCCGCATCAGACACTCAAGCAACCGGAACTCACGCGGAGTGAGATCAATCTGTCGGCCATTGATCCGTGCCTCGCGGGCCAACAGGTCCATTTCAAGGCCTCCGAAACCGAGTTTGGCTGCAACCGGAGCGCCCGAGGAGCGACGGCACACGGCATCAATGCGTGCCAACAATTCACCCAGATGCACCGGCTTGATCAGATAGTCGTCTGCGCCCGCATTCAGACCAAGCACACGGTCATCCGGCTGGCCAAGCGCAGAAAGCACCAGCACCGGCGCACCCACTCCCTTGTGCCGCAAGATTCGCACGAATTCCAGTCCGTCCATGCCGGGCAGCATCCGGTCGACGAGGATCACCTCGGGAGAGACGGATCCGATGCGTTCCATCGCATCTTCCGCGTTACCGACACTCTCTACACCACGGCCGGAGATGGCGAGTCCCTGCGACAGCAGGTTGGCCGTTTGGCGATCGTCTTCAACCAGCAGGATACGCACGAGAGCCTACCTCCCCTTCGCATGCCGCATCATTCGGCGGCGCTTGGAGATTTGCCGGGCAGTCAGTTCGTTACGCTTGCCCGCGTAGGGATTGGCATCGGAGCGGAATTCCACCCGAACCGGCGTCCCGTGCAACCTGAACGCTTCACGGAAAGTATTCACCAGGTAACGCCGATAGGCCTCCGGCACATGCACCACCTGATTCCCATGAATGATGATGACCGGGGGATTCTTGCCCCCTTGGTGAGCATAGCGAAGCTTGATTCGCCGGCCCCTGACCAGTGGCGGCTGATGGGCCTGCATGGCTGCCTCAAGCACCCGGGTGAGTTCCGGCGTAGGCAAGTCCTTCAGCGCTGCACGTGCGGCCCGGCGAGCCTGCGCCAAAAGGTCGCCGACGCCCGTGCCGTGCAAGGCTGAAATGAAGTGCCGTTGCGCAAAATCAAGAAATGGCAACTTGAGTTCCAGCTGGTTGCGCATGTGATCACGCTGGTCGGCCGGAATGTGATCCCACTTGTTCACCGCGAGCAACAGCGCCCGTCCTCGCTCCGCAACATGCCCGAGCAGAGTTGCATCCTGATCCGCCACCGTCTCGTGACCGTCGAGCACGCCGATGACCGCCGTCCGCGTCGCCGAGATCTCCAGATCGGAAGAGCGTCGTGTAGGGAAAGAGTGTAGATCTCGGTGGTCGCCGTA
>CAXBRZ010000339.1:0-3223 GCA_963978075.1 uncultured bacterium
GGATTACGGATGCGCTGGGCTCCCAGAACGCTGTGTGTTCAGGCGGTCGTTACGATGGGCTCGTCACGCAGTTGGGTGGGGAAGCAAGTCCGGCCATCGGTTGGGCGATGGGGATGGAACGCGTGGTCCTGCTAATGCAGGAACTTGGGTGCGACGCGCCGGTCGAACAGCCGGACGTCTACTTTGTTCTGGCAGGTTCTGAAGCGCTGGCGGCAGGCCTTCAATTAGCGGAAGCGGTCCGCTCGGCAGCGCCCTCGCTGAAGATCGAGACTGATCTGGGCGGAGGTAGCTTCAAGGCCCAGTTCAAGCGCGCGGATCGCAGCGGAGCCGCGGTCGCGGTGGTGCTTGGAGCGGACGAAGTCGCCTCTGGGTCCGCCAGTATCAAGCCATTGCGCGGTGGAGAACAGACAACAGTTTCTTTCGATGCGCTCGCGGCGCATCTGGTTTCAATGATTCAGTAACCAATCATCCGGGTTGGCCGTCGCAATTTGAGCAATCGCAGCGGTCAACAGAGAACATCAGGCGGGAGATCAAGCGTGGACGAATATTTGTCGGAACGTCAGCAGGTCGAGCAGGTCAAGGCGTGGGTCAAGGAAAACGCGGCCTGGGCGGTTGGCGGCCTTGTGATCGGATTCGCATTGCTGTTCGGCATGAAGCAGTGGAATCTTTATACGGCAAGGCAAGCACAGGGAGCGGCGGAAAAATACCAGGCCGTCCTGCAGGCGCTGTCCTTCAACAAAACGGAAGAGGCGGACAAGACCCTCAAGGAGTTGCGTGACGACTATGCGCGCACCCCTTACGCGGACCTCGCGTCGCTCGCCTATGTGCGTTTCGATGTGGAAGGAGGGCGTCTCGAGGAAGCCTCTAAGCGCCTTCAAGGGCTTATTACGTCGACGCGCGATCCCGAGCTGACAGTGGTTGCGCGCCTGCGCCTCGCGCGTGTGCAGGCCTCATTGGGCAAGTACGACGAGGCATTGAAGACGCTGGGAGACGGGAAGGAACCTGCATTCCAGGATGTCCGCGGAGACATCCTGTTCCAGAAGGGCGATCGAGCGGCGGCGGTTGACGCGTGGAATGCGGTGCTTGAGGCCGGTGAGTCCCGTGGCGTGGATCGGCCGATCATCGAACTGAAGATTGGTGCTGCCGGCGGAGCCGTGAAGTCGGCTGCAGCGAGTGCCAAGCCGTGATTCACTTCAATGCGTTTGCGCGCACTTTCCTGGCCTCGGTCCTGCTGGGTGGTGCCCTCGTCGCCTGCGACAAGGACAAGGATGTCGAACCGCCCAAGGCTCTCGTCGCATTCAATGCGCGAGTTGCCGTTGACCGGGTCTGGAACGCCAGTCTAGGCGGCAAGGACAAAAAACTTCGGCTGGCGCTCGCGCCCGCAGTCGAATCCGGACATCTCTACGCAGCGGGCGCAGACGGGACCGTTGCCGCCTTTGATGCGGCTTCCGGGCGGGCACTCTGGCGGCAAACGACCAAGATGCCGCTTGCTGCAGGGCCTGGGGTTGGAGCCGAATTGGTCGTCGTGGGCGCCTTGAATGGTCAGGTGGTCGCACTGGACGCCGCGACCGGCACGCGACGATGGGCCGTGCGGACGAGCGGCGAAGTGCTCGCGGCACCCGTGGTCACCTCTGCGGGAGTCCTTCTGCGTACGGTGGACGGACGGTTGCACAAGCTGGCACTTGCAGACGGCAAAGAACAGTGGGCCAACGACCAGACGGTCCCGCCCCTGACCTTGCGCGGCTCTGCGTCGCCCACGGTCGTTGGGGATGTCGTGGTCGGTGCCTTCGACAACGGCAAAGTGTCCGCTTACGCGATTTCCAATGGCGACGTGCTGTGGGATACGGCTGTAAGCCCCTCGCGCGGCAAGACCGAACTGGAGAGACTCGTCGACATCGATGGGCCGGTGGTCGCCGACGGGCGGGATCTTTTTGTCGTTGGTTTTCAGGGTCGCGTGGCGCAGATCGGCCTCGACAGCGGCCAGATCTGGTGGTCCCGCGACGCATCCTCGTACCGGGGGCTCGCGCTTGCCGGCGACAGCCTGTTTGTCTCGTCCGCCGACAGCAAGGTCGTGGCGCTCTCGCGCAAAGACGGAACCGAGCGCTGGAGTCAGGATGCACTCGCGCGTCGCGGCATCACGAGGCCGGCAGTGGATGGGGATGCGATTGTTGTGGCCGATTTCCAGGGCGTGGTGCATTGGCTCGACCGTGCGACCGGTGAGGTCATCGGCCGGGCTGACACTGCGCGCAAGGCTCGCGTCACGACAGCGCCGCTGGCAGTCGATGGCATGGTGTATGTGCAGAATGACGCGGGGCAGGTTTTTGCGCTGAGGGCCCGGCCGCGGTCCTGACCGTGGCACGGATCCATGCTGCCGGTCATCGCCATCGTCGGACGTCCGAACGTCGGCAAGTCGACTCTGTTCAACGTGCTCACTGGCACGAGGGACGCCATCGTAGCCGATATGCCAGGCCTGACTCGCGATCGGCAGTATGGATTCGGACGTCGGGGCGGACGGTATATCGTTGTCGACACCGGGGGCCTCGTTGACGCACCTTCTGGTGTAGAGGCCCTCATGGTCCGGCAAACGGAGAGGGCCGTCGAGGAAGCGGATCGCATTCTCTTCGTCGTCGATACACGAAGTGGCTCGACTCCGGAAGATCTTAGTGTCCTCTCGCGGCTTCGGCGTGCCGGCAAGGATGTGCTGCTCGTTGCAAACAAGTCCGAGGGTCTCGAGCGCGAAATTGCCGGCATCGAATTTCATGCCTTTGGCCTCGGTGCGCCTATCCCGGTTTCAGCAGCCCACAACGAGGGCATCGACGCGCTGGTCGGCCAGATGCTCGAAGGCTTCGCGGTCGAGCCTGATGACGAAGCGGAAGACTCCAGTGTCATCCGGATCGCGGTTGTAGGTCGACCGAACGTCGGCAAATCCACGCTGATGAACGCCCTGGTGGGCCAGAAGGTCAGCATCACTTCGCGCAAGGCGCAGACCACGCGCCACCGCATCACGGGCATTCAGACGACCGATGACGCGCAGTTCGTCTTCGTCGATACGCCGGGCTTCCAGACACGTCACGCCACCGCGCTGAATCGTTCGCTGAACCGCGCCGTCACGTCCACGCTCACGTCGGTGGACGCCGTGTTGTTCGTGGTCGAAGCCGGCCGATACGGCCCGGACGACGAAAAGGTGCTCTCTCTGCTCCCGCGCGAGACGCCCGTGATCCTG
>CAXBRZ010000340.1:0-3217 GCA_963978075.1 uncultured bacterium
CAAGGGAGCGGACGCCGGTCGAGAACCAGATCCACTCCGGTGTGTGCACGGTGACCGCCGGATCGAGCACGATGGCCCGAGCAGTCATGGCCGGATGAAAATAGGCTTGCTTGACGTTGATCTTCTTGCAGGTGGCGCCCGACAGCGGATTGAATTCGCCTCCGGACAGGGTGGTTGGAACGATGACGACCGGGATTTCCGGTCCTTCGAAGGCGGGCAGGGTGACGGTGCGGTCGGGGTTCACGACCACATGGTAGGGTTCCATCGAATCTGGCGTGCGCAACCCGTGCTTGAGGCATACCGCTAGGATCTTGGTGCAGTCCGTGACGGAACCGCCGCCGAGCGAGATCAGAAGGTCCGGCTTGAGGGGTTCGGCCATCGCCATGGCCGCGCACACGTCCTCCCGTGGGACATGCGGCCGGACGCTGTCAAAGATGCCAACGAGCCGGTCTCCCAGGGCCGCCTCGATGCGAGCCACCTCACCGGTCTTGTGGCGCAGGGTATTACTGCAGACGAGAAAGATCCGCTTGGCACCTTGCAGCGTCGCTTCCTCTGCGAGCGCTTCGGCGCATGGGCGTCCGCTGTAGACGCGCTGTAGTGGTGTCAGGCCGATGGTCGTCTTGTACATGGCAATACCCCCCGAATCGGAATAGATGGTGGCGCATCTGAGGCGCCTCGCGATTGTACTGAGTATACCGATGGTGTACAAATACTTACTCTTGGGAAATAACCACTAATATCGGTATGTCCACCACTGCACCTGCGCACACGGATCCCCGTGTTCCGCCACGCGACCGCTGTGTCGTCCGCTACCTGATCGATCGTCATGAGCAGGAGCGCGGTGACGCGACCTATGTGCTCTTTGATCAAGGAGTGCAGTGGACTTACCGGGAACTGGCCGAAAAGGTGCGCTGTATCGCGGCGGGGCTCGAGGCGCTCGGCGTAAAGCAGGGCGATCATGTGCTTGCCTGGCAGCCGAATACCCCGCGGATGTTGCTGACTTTTTACGCCATCAACTATCTGGGTGCGGTTTACGTACCGATCAACACCGCGTATCGCGGGCGACTGCTGGAGCATGTCATCGAGAATTCCGATGCGAAGCTGGCTGTCGTCCACGCTGATCTTGCCGAACGGCTAAAAGGGGTACAACTCGCCGCGCTGGAGCATCTTGTCGTAGTGGACGGAGCTATGCCCGACGACCTTCCGCTGCCGGCCTCCGGGTTCGACCAATTGAGCCTCGCCGGTGCACGCCCGGGACCGCTGGCAAGGCCGATCGAGCCTTGGCATACCCAGTCGATCATCTATACGTCAGGCACCACCGGTCCGTCGAAGGGGGTCCTCTCCTCGTATCTGCACATGTATACGAACCCTGGGCCGGAATCCTGGTGGTTTGTGACCGGGGAAGACCGCTTTCTCGTGAACATGCCGATGTTTCACATCGGTGGCCTCGGGCTTTCCTTCGCGATGCTGGTCCGCGGCGGATCCATGGTCATGCCCGAGCGCTTCTCGACCGACCGCTTCTGGCCGATGGTGCGGGAGACCGGGGTGACCGTCGTTTTTCTGCTGGGGGTCATGGCAACGTTCCTTCTCAAGAATCCACCGTCTGCAGATGACCTTCGGCATCACGTCAAAAAGTGCTTCATCGTGCCGCTGAGCGAGGGATCCGAGGAGTTCCACCGTCGCTTCGGTATCGACGTCTACACGATTTTCAACATGACGGAGATTTCCTCGCCGATCGTCTCGGAGCCGAATCCGCCGGTCCGAGGAACGTGTGGAAAGGCGCGCGCCGGCGTCGAAGTTCGTCTGGTTGACGACAACGACTGCGAAGTGTCGCTTGGCAGCGTTGGCGAGATGATCATCAGGACAGATCGCCCGTGGGCAATGAACAGCGGGTACTATAAAAACGATGCTGCTACGGCAAAGGCTTGGCGTAATGGATGGTTCCATACCGGGGACGCCTTCCGTCAGGACGAGGCCGGCTATTTCTTCTTCGTCGACCGCATCAAGGATGCGATACGCCGGAGAGGGGAGAATATTTCCTCCTTTGAAGTCGAGGCGGAGATCACCGCTTTCCCCTCGGTGCGCGAAGCGGCCGTCATCGCCGTGCCGAGCGAACTGGGAGAGGATGATGTCTTGACCGTGGTGGCACCAGCGCCAGGCCAGACGATTGATCCTGCTGCCCTGATCGAGTTTCTGCGAGGACGTCTCGCCTATTTCATGATTCCAAGATACGTGCGAATCCTGCCTGAATTGCCAAAGACGCCGTCCTCAAAAGTGCTCAAGACCGATTTGCGGGCACAAGGGGTCACTGCCGACACCTGGGACCGCGAGGTCGCCGGAATCGTCATTCGCCGTGACAAGATTGGCGGTTGAGCATAACGGGTGTGAAAATACCTGAGGCATGCTATGAAGACCAGTGAGCTTAAGACCGAAGTGCAGGAGTTCAAGCGCCAGAGGATTCTCGAGGAGGCTCGAGAGCTTTTTTATGCGCACGGTTACGAAGGCACAACGCTAGACGCCATTGCCGAGGGCCTGAAGGTCACGAAGCCGTTCATCTACTCCTACTTCAAGTCGAAGAACGAAATCCTTGCCGAGATCTGTTCGCGCGCCATCAAGCTGGCCCACGAATCGCTCAACCGTGCCAACTCGCAGCAGGGATCGGCGGCCGAGCGGATCAAGGCGATCTCGCGCGATTTCATGGAGGCGGTGCTGCGCCACCCCCGGTTCGCCGCGGGCGGGTATGCGGCGCGGGTAGTGGGTGGCGACTTCAACACTGCGCTGCCCGACCTGCCGGGGCTGGCGGAGGCCGGCGCCCTGACCTCGGACACGCTGTGGGAGGCGCTGCGGAGCCGCAGGACGGTCCCGCAGCGCAGCGCGATCCTCGGCGGCGGTCCGATCGGGCTGGAAATGGCCCAGGCCCATGCCCGCCTCGGCTGCCGGGTGACCCTGGTGGAAGCCTCCCCCCGCGTCGCCGTGCGCGAGGATGCCGCCCTGGTCGCCCCGCTGCGCGCCCTGTCGCTGCGGGACATCGTTTTTCTCTACGGAACCTATTCGCTCTCGGGCCTCTTCGCGCTGGTCACCGGGGTCATGGTCCTTCGGCTCGCCGGCCGACGCGTCGCCGCCCGCGCCTACGCGTTCTGCACCGCCGGCTCGTTCACCTGGCTGACGACGCTCTTCCCCTATCATGTCGACGCCCGCTACGACGTCCTGCTCCAGG
>CAXBRZ010000341.1:0-3214 GCA_963978075.1 uncultured bacterium
CCATGTCGGTCAGGCGCAGCGGCCCGATCGGGTGGTGGAACGCAAGCACGGAGGCGCGGTCGATGTCCTCGGCCGAGGCGACACCATCCTCGAGCATGCGGATGGCCTCGAGACTCGAGATCAGATCGAGCCGGCTGGTCGCGAAACCCGGAACGTCACGCACCACGACCGTCTGTTTGCCGACGCGCTCGGCGTACGCCTTTGCCGCCGCCACCGCGGTATCCGAGGTACCCCTGCCCCGCACGATCTCCATGAACTTGAACGACCAGACCGGCTGGAAGAAGTGCATGCCGAGAAATCGCTCGGGTCTCGACAACACGGTTGCAAGGCCGTCGATCGACAGAGCGCTTGTATTGGTGCCGACAAGCTCGGGCTCGAGCGCCTCGATCTGCGCCAGCACCCGGTGTTTCAGGTCGCGCCGTTCGGACACGGTCTCGATGACCACCTGCGGGCGCGGCCCGTCGTAGGCCGCGATGTCCGACTGATAACGGATGCGAGCGAGCATCGTCTCGGCACCGTCGGCGTCGAGTTTGCCGCGGGTCACGGCCTGCTGGGCCGCCTGCTTGAGTTCACGGCGGCAGACCTCGGCGCGCTCCGCGCTTGGCTCCACCACGGTGACGTCGTAGCCGGCGTAGGCGGACACATAGACGATGCCCGTGCCCATGGTGCCGCCGCCGACGACGATGACCTGTTCGTTCTGCATGGCTCCTGCCTGCACGAACGCCTCGCCACGCCATGGGCGGCGGCGGGATCGTGCTGTGTGTGGTCGGCGACGGGTGCCCACGCGCCCGACGGACAAAATCGGACCGGGCCGTGATCACACGGCCCGGTGCCGGTCAGTTGACGGTCATGCCGGCATCGATGACATGTTCGGCACCAGTGATGTACGAGGCCTCGTCGGAGGCCAGGAACAGCACCAGGCGCGTCACTTCCTCAGGCTCGGCGATCCGGCCGAGCGGCACCATCGAGGCGGCATCGCCACCGTTCTCGTCGGTGCCCTCGATCATCATCGGCGTGCGGATGAAGCCCGGATGCACGGAGTTGACGCGGATGTGGTGGCGTCCGTACTCCATGGCCGCCTGCTTGGTCATGCCGCGGATCGCAAACTTGCTCCCCACGTAAGCCACGCTCGGTGCGCCGTAGTTGGCCACGAGACCCGAGATGGAGGAGATGTTCACGATGGACCCGCGGCCGAGGCGCAGCATCGAGGGGATCACGGCCTTCATGCCGAGATACACGCTGTGCTGGTTGACCGCGCAGACGCGCAGGTAGTCCTCTTCGCGCAGTTCCGCCGCCGGCGTAATCGGCCCGAGGATGCCTGCGTTGTTGACGAGGACCTCCGGTTCACCGAAGGCAGCCTGCGCCTCACGCACCACGTCGGCCCAACCGGCGGCACTCGCCACGTCATGCGCGACAAAGAGTGCCGACGGGCCGATCGAGGCGGCGAGCGCCGCCCCCTCCTCGACCCGGGTGTCGGTCAGCACCACCTTGGCGCCTTCGGCGGCAAAGCCGCGGGCATGGGAGGCGCCCATGCCACGCGCTGCGCCGGTCACGATGACGACGCGGCCGGCAAAACGCTGCCCGGAGGCGCTCACTTGACGTGCTCCAGCGCGTTGTGGATCCGCACGATGATGCTGTGGTCGCGCAGCGACAGCTTGTTCGGATAGCTCGCAAGCGCCGTCCAGACGTCACCGGTCGAGTAGTCCATCGTCACCATACGGCCGTAGGCATAGCGCGAGGGCATCCGGAAGGTCTGCACGGCCCCGGTCTCGGGGTTCATCGCATAGATCGCGTTGCCGCCGTTGCCGGTGATCCAGATCCGGTTGGATTTCGAGTCGTAGCGCAGCGCGTACGGATAGGTGTCCTTGTCCGGCAGCGGGAACTCCTTCTGCTCGCCGGTGCGCGTGTCGTAGCGCAGGATCGTGCCGTAGCCCGACAGCGGGATCCACAGACGGTCCGACGAGTCGATGTGCATGCGGTGCGGCGCGCTGTCGGGGCGCGGCAGCGTCCATTCCTTCGCCTCGTCGCGGCTGGCGTTGTAGTAGCCGATCTTGTTCTCGGAGTACTTCGTGTACCAGACGGTGCCCTTGGTATCGACGGCGATGCCGTAGGGCTTGTCGGAGCCCGGACCCGGCAACTGTTTCTCGGTCACCTTGCCGGTCTTCGGATCCAGGAGTCCCGTGCGGTTGCCACCCCAGAGTCCCAGATAGAGACGGCCCTGCGGATCCTTCTTCACAAAACCATCCGGATCGATCGCGAACGAATGGTTCAGCGACCCGGGCGTGAAGCCAGGATAGAGACGCCAGGTGCCATGCACCGGATCGAAGTTCGCGACCATCGCCACCAGCTGGAAGGTGATCCAGAGCGAGCCGTCGTCGCGGTCGAAGTTGAGGGTGTGCATGCCGGTCATCTTCACCGGTGCCGGGAACACCTTCTGCTCGCCCGTGCGCGGGTCGATCTGCACGAGCTCGTCACGCACATAGTCGCCGACGTAGACGCGACCGGACTTCGGATCCACAGCCAGGTCGTGCGCCCAGCTCGAGCTGTCGCCCATCTGGTACTCGGTGTAATGCACGTCCGAGACCACATTGGCGGTCTTGGCGAACGGATCCACCGGCTGGAACTTCGTGCCGTAGGCGTTCTTCTCGAGCCAGCCGGCCAGCTGCGACGGCTCCATCTTGACGATGACGCTGTAGGTGTCTGCCTGGCTGCGCATCTGGTTGATGACATGTTCCCAGGACTTGGCGTCCCGGGGCATGTGCGCGATCGGCGAGGCAGCGTCGTGGCAGATCGTGCAGGAGGCGATGAACGTGGCCTTCATCGGCTCGTCCGGCAGCGGGTTGAGCCAGGAGGCCCCGAGCGCGTTGATGTGGACGACATCATCGGGCTCCAACCTGAGGTTCGCCTGCGCATCCGCCATGCCCAGCGTCAGCTCGGTGGTCGGACTGTCGTTGAAGCCGGCCTTGCGGGCATAGACCGTATAGGCCGCGGGGAACAGGTCGGCAATGCGGTAGTGGCCCGTCGCGTCGGTGAGCACGCTCATCGACATCTTGCGGCCGGCGTCGTGGGCGGTGACGAACACGTTGGCGGCCGGATGGCCGGTCGGATCCTGCACCACACCGCTCAGCACCGTGGCGGCGGCGACACCCGAAACGAGTGTCGCGCCGACGAGCATCAGTATCCTTTGAATGGCTCGCATCATGGTCTCCTTCAG
>CAXBRZ010000342.1:0-3207 GCA_963978075.1 uncultured bacterium
ACCGCCGTGTCTATTGCTCGCGCCCACCACCCGCTCGGACCCCTGCACCGTCTCCTCGGCTGACCACTACGGAAAGTCCCTAGCGGAATGCTGGCTTTACTTGACCGAGGTCAAGAATCCAGACGGCAGAGCCTCCTAATCTTGAAACCACAGGAGGCCACGGGTCATGCCCAGTGTAGATACCACGGCAATAGACAGCCCAATCGCGGTATGGGGTTACGGCTTCAGGCCGTTCTTTCTCGGTAGCGGCATTGCCGCAGTGCTAGCGGTCGGGATGTGGATCCTGAACCTTATGTACGGAGTTCCCCTGCCAGGGTCCTGGCCGCCGGTGTTGTGGCACGCGCATGAGCTTCTGCACGGTGTACTGATTGCCGCGCTGGCCGGATTTCTGCTGACAGCCGTGCCGAACTGGACTGGACAGAACCGCTTGCACGGAGCCCGGCTTGCCTGCCTTACGGGACTGTGGGTCGCCGGCCGCCTCGCCATCAGCATGGCTGCCTTGCTGCCGCCCAGTCTGGTTGCATTGGTCGACTGCGCATTCCTGCCGGTTCTCGCACTCGCCATCGCTAAGCCCTTGTTCGCGACAGGACACCGTAATCGAATGCTCTTGCTCGTGCTGGCGGCACTCTTCGCCACACAGTGCGTCTTCCACCTTGCGTTGATCCGTCACGACTCGCCGACGGCATTGCTGGCCGTGCATGCGGCGCTCAACCTCCTCCTGCTGTTGGTGACTGTCATCGGAGGCAGGATCATTCCGGCTTTCACGACGGGTGCCCTGCAACGGCAGGGAGTCGCTTATGCGCCGCGCACCGTCCCTTATCTGGGTGAAGCCGTTGTGCTGCTGATGATCCTGCAGGGTCTGGCCGAACCCTGCGGACTTAGCCCTGGAATAACGGCGCTGATATGCGCTCTGGCAGGCCTCGCGCAAGGTGCGAGGTTGGTGCTCTGGCGCGGGCCATTGAAGAAGATGGGCCCGCTCACCGCCGTCCTGCACGTGGTCTATGCATTGCTGCCTCTTGGACTGTTGCTCAAGGCTCTGGCCATCACAACACACTCCGCGAGCACAGCGTTCTGGTGGCATTTGCTCACGATTGGGGTCCTGGCGGGGATGGTGCTCGCAGTCATGACACGGGCCTCGCTCGGTCATACCGGTCGATCCCTCGTTGCGGCGCCCTCGACAGTTGTGGCTTACGCACTCCTGCTCCTGGCTGCCCTGCTGCGGGTCTTCGGACTCGCCCCGCTGCACCTGTCCTATCCCCTCGCGCTGGGCCTTGCTGCCCTCGCGTGGATCTCAGCCTTCGGCCTCTATCTCGGCGTTTACGCACCGATCCTGCTACGCCGACGCGCTGACGGACGCGAAGGATGACTTCTCGACAACTTCGACCTTGCTTCATCACACGAGGAATTCTCATGCGCACCTCCACTATTGCCACCCTGTTGCTCGCCATCGGCCTCGCCGTAATCAGCACGGCAGGTGCGGCTGATGTCGCGCCACACGGCGATTTCGGTCCACCGCTCGGCAGCCCGATTCACGCAGTCCTGACCTCTCCACCCAATGTACCTCCGGCCACCAACCGTTTTTACCCAGCCAAGGTGATCGTGGATCTCGAGGTACGCGAGGTCGAAAAGGAGATTTCCGAGGGAGTGAAGTACACCTTCTGGACTTTCGGCGGCACGGTACCCGGCAGTTTTATTCGCGTCCGCCAAGGAGATACGGTCGAGTTTCACCTCAAGAATCATCCCGACAGCAAGATGCCGCACAACATCGACCTACACGGCGTGACGGGACCCGGTGGTGGTGCGGCTTCCTCGTTCACTGCTCCTGGTCATGAATCGCAGTTCACCTTCAAGGCACTGAATGCCGGTCTCTATGTCTATCACTGCGCAACCGCACCGGTGGGCATGCATGTCGCCAACGGAATGTACGGCCTTATTCTGGTGGAGCCACCCGAAGGCCTTTCCAAGGTCGACCACGAGTATTACGTGATGCAGGGCGACTTTTACACCGTCGGCAAGTACCGCGAGAAGGGCGAGCAGCCCTTCGACATGCAGCGGGCCATTGACGAAAAACCGACATACGTCCTATTCAACGGAGCAGAAGGCGCTCTGACCGGAGACAACGCACTGAAGGGCAAGGTCGGCGACACGATCCGACTCTACGTCGGCAACGGTGGTCCGAACCTGGTATCCAGTTTCCACGTGATCGGCGAGATCTTCGACAAGGTCTGGTACGAGGGCGGCACGCACTTCCAGGAAAATGTGCAAACGACCCTCATACCGGCCGGCGGTGCTGCCATCGCCGAGTTTCATACAGAAGTCCCCGGCAGCTTCATTCTGGTCGATCACTCCCTCTTCCGCGCATTTAACAAGGGCGCGCTTGGCATCCTGAAAGTCGATGGCCCGGAAGACAAATCGATTTACTCAGGCAAGGAAGTCGACTCCGTGTATCTAGCTGAACGGGCGGCAGGTACTGACACCAAGGCGGTACAGAAAGCGGCTGTTGCTGCCGAACGCGGTGCATTGACGCTGGATGCACAGGTAAAGGCCGGCCAGGCGCTCTTCACCGGGACCTGCTCCGTTTGCCATCAGGCAAGCGGTCAGGGACTGGAAGGAGTATTCCCGCCACTGGCAAAGTCTGACTTCCTGATGGCCGACCCGAAGCGTGCCATTGGCATCGTCCTGAACGGCCTGAACGGTGCAGTCACGGTAAACGGCAAGACCTACAATTCGGTGATGCCGCCGATGAGCCAGCTCAACGACGACGAAATCGCGCACATCCTTACCTACGTGCGCAACAGCTGGGGCAACGAGGGCGCAGCAATCAGCGCGGCTGATGTCGCAGCGGTCCGCAAGGCCACGAAGCGTCCCGCCGGTGCGGCACACTGAGGTCTGATGATGCGCACATGGCCTGTCCTGTGCCTTGCGGTCGTCTGCGCCGTCACAACGACGGCGCAGACGCGAGTCGCTGTTCCGCCCGGTGAATTCACCCCGGTACTGGCGACAGGTCCGGCCAAATCGCAAGTGCACGTGAACCGCTTCGCACTTGATCGCCGCCCGGTGACGAACGCGGAATTCCGCGCCTTCGTGACGGAGCATCCGGAGTGGCAGCGTGGCCATGTGCCGGCACTGTATGCCGATACGGGCTATCTGGCTGACTGGCCGGGCCCGACAGACTCCGGCAGCGCGCGTGACAATGCCCCAGTCACC
>CAXBRZ010000343.1:0-3197 GCA_963978075.1 uncultured bacterium
GCACGCGATGTTTGCCGCTGCGGCGTTCTCTGCCGCCACTGTCATCGCGCTTTCGTTCGCGCCGAAAACCTTCGCGCAAGGGACGCCGGAGGTGAAGCGCACCGTGCTCCTTCGCCAGGACACCACCGCGCCCGGCTTTGAAGCCTTGCTGGTCGGCGTCGAGATCCCCGTGGGAGGCCGCGAAGGCCGCCACCGGCGACATCGAACGCTCGAGCCCCATGTCGATCGCGTCGGTCGACGCGACGGGCCGCCCCTCGGTGCGCGTCGTGCTCCTGCGCGGCCTCGACGATCGGGGCTTCGTCTTCTACACGAACTACGACGGCCGCAAGGGTCGTGAGCTCGTGCCCGGGGCGCCGGGCGCGCTCGTCATCCACTGGCCCGATCTCGGTGCCCAGGTGCGCGCGGAGGGCGTCGTCGAGCACGTGAGCGCCGAGGAGTCGGACGACTACTTCGCGGCCCGACCGCGCGGGCACCGCGTCGGCGCGTGGGTGTCGCCGCAGTCCGAGGTGATCCCGGACCGCGCGTTCCTCGAGGCGCGCGAGCGCGCGATGACCGAGCGGTTCGAGGGCGACGACGTGCCGCGCCCCGCGCACTGGGGCGGCATCCGGCTCGTGCCCGCGGTGATCGAGGCGGCGCTCGTATCCCCGAATGTCCGCCGATACATCGCCCCTGAGCCGGCCGTATCGGAACCGGTGCGGGAATCCGAGCCGGAGCCAAAAAAGCCGCCACCGCCAGAGGCAAAGCCGAAGCCTCAACCCTTGCCGCCGGTGAAACCCCCCACCCGAACGGTCAAAACGCCACCGGGCATCACACAACCCCCCAAGCCGAAGACCGATCCGAAGGTGAGGCCGGAGCCCAAGGCCAAGCCGCGCGACCCGGTCATGTCCAGATCCGCGGCCGACGCGCTCGCCGATGAAATCCGGCTGGCCAAGAAAGCGCAGGAAGAGGAGGCGAGGAAAGCCCTGCAGGAGGCGGCGCGCGCGCGCCTCGAGGCGCAGACGCGTGCCGAGGTGCAGGCCAAGGCCAAGGCGGACGCGCAACGGCAGACCCAGATGGCCGGCGAGACCAGCCAGTATCTGGCGGAGGTCAAGGCGCGGGTTGAGCATGCGTGGAACCGCCCGGCCTCCGCGAAGAAGGGCGTACAATGCACACTGGAAGTCGACCAGGCGCCGACGGGCACCGTGCTGCAGGCGCGCGTGATCAACCCCTGCAACGGTGACGAGGCGGTGCGGGCGTCGATCCGTGACGCGGCGCTGCGCGCCTCACCGCTGCCGGTGCCGCAGAACCGCGACTTGTTCCAGCGTACCCTTCACCTGGTGTTCAGCCCCGATGACTAATCCGACCCTGCGACGTCTTGCCGTTTGCTTACTGCTCTGTCTTGCCACGACGGCGAAGGCGCAACTGACGGTGGACATCACGAAGGGCAACTCCAGCCCCATCCCGATTGCCGTGGTCCCGTATGGCGGCGATGCCGCGCCGGTGGACATCGCTCAGGTGGTGGAGTCGGACCTTGCCCGCAGCGGGCGTCTCGCGCCCGTGCCGCGGGCCTCCATGCCGCAGCGTCCGGTACAGGCAGCGCAACTGGATTTCCTGCAGTGGAAGTTGGTCAAGACCGATTATGTGGCCATCGGGCGGATCCGCGCGGAGGGTGGCGGATGTGTCGTTGAGGTCGAGTTGCACAATGCGCTGAGCGGCGAACGCATGCTCGGTGTCGCACTCAATTCCTCGCCGGGCGGACTGCGCCTGACCGCGCACCGGATCGCGGACCTCATCTACGAGAAGATTCTCGGCGTGCCGGGGTCGTTTGCGACGCGCATCGCCTACGTCGCCGTCGAAGGTCCGGTGGCTGCCCGTCGTTGGCGCCTGATCGTCTCGGATTCCGATGGCGAAAATCCGGTCACGATCGTCGACTCGAAGGAACCACTCATGTCGCCCGTCTGGTCACCGGACGGCACCAAGCTGGCCTATGTCAGTTTCGAAGGCCGGGTGTCATCGGTGTTTGTGCAGTCCATCCAGACCGGTGTCCGGGACCGCGTGTCGGGGCGGGCAGGGATCAATGGTGCCCCGGCGTGGTCACCGGATGGCAAGCGGCTTGCGCTGGCCCTTTCACAGCCGGACGGCAACGTGGACGTCTTTGTGCTTGATCTTGAGACCCGGGCGGCGCCGCTTCGCGTGACCGATGACCCTGCAATCGACACCGAACCGTGTTTCAGCCTCGACGGGCAGTCGCTGTTCTTCACCTCGGACCGGGCAGGGCGGCCGCAGGTCTATCAGATACGACTCGCTGCGGGAGAACGGCCCAAGCGAGTCACCTTCGAAGGCTCGTACAACGCGCGGCCGCGAGTGTCGCCCGACGGCAAGATTCTGGCGGTCGTGACTCAGGACCAGGGCGCCTACCGGATTGCCCGAGTCGACATCGCGACCGGCCAGAGCTTTATCCTCACCACGGGACGGTTGGACGAAAGTCCGACGTTTGCCCCGAACGGCCAGACGATCCTGTATTCGGCGCGCGAGCGGGGGCGTGGGGTGCTCGCCTCGGTCGGCGTCGACAGTGGAGTGGTGACACGGATTACTGCGCCTTCCGGGGATATCCGGGACCCGGCGTGGTCACCGCGCCTTTGACTGTGTTGGGGTTGGCGGCTGTGGCAAAATAGCGCCATGCCCCGTCGGGCATCGATAGGGACATTGTAGGGAGTCATCGCACGCATGAATCGTTTCAACAAGGCATTCACCCTCGGCGTTATGGTCGTACTGAGCGCTACGCTTGCAGGGTGTCCGAAAAAGCCGACCGTCAAGCCGGCGGACAGCACCTCGACGGTGGCTTCCACAACGGACAGCAGTGCCAATACCGGTCGCGGCAATGGCGCCGACAGCAATGCGGTCCGTCCGCTGTCCGACACGCGCGGTGCAATGCCCGCGGGTGAGGGAGAACTGGGCGCGACGATCCGTTTTGAATACGACAGTTCCGAGATCAAGGCCGAATACCAGCCGATCATCACCTCCGAAGCGAAGCAGCTTGCTGCCAACCGGCATCTGCAGTTGCGTCTCGAGGGCAACACCGACGAGCGTGGCTCGGCGGAGTACAACATCGCCCTCGGCGAGCGTCGCGCGCAGGCGGTCAAGAAGGCCCTCGTTCTCCTTGGCGCGAGCGAGAGCCAGCTCAGCACGGTGAGCTATGGCGAGGAACGCCCCACCTC
>CAXBRZ010000344.1:0-3165 GCA_963978075.1 uncultured bacterium
GACGGGCAGCCCGCAGGGGCCTCCTCAGTTATGCTGCACACCGCCCCAAGCCAAAGTGCCTCCGGTGCACGAGCGCCCTTTCCAGCTGCTGCTGCACGCGTGCCCCTGCTGCACGCGCGCCCCTGGCCCCTGTCCCACTGCTCTGCTGTGCGTGCTGCGCGTGCTGCCGGATGCGGATGGTGAAGCGTTTCAGGGCGCGGCTTGGACTGCGAACTATCAGGCCAGCGCAAAATCGGACCGGATGGGCGTCCGTCTGAGTGGCCCCGCACTAACGGGAGACCGCCGCGGCGAGCGAGTCTCGACGGCGGTGCTGCCGGGTGCCGGCCGGTCGGACCAATGTTTGATTCCCTGCGCGTCGATCCAGTAGTAAAGGGTGGCCGAGCAGCTCTCGCGCGCGCACCAGACACTGGCAAGGGCGCAGAGCAGGACGGTTCTGGCGACGAATGGGATTCCACGCATGTCATCAGCATAGCTCTCGGCTTTTCTGGTGACAAAATTCCCTGTGGCGGTAGCGTCGTCACGCAGGCGGGACAACGCGCGGGGCCCGCCGGGCGGGCCCCGCTGCTGCCATCAGAGGCTGTAGTACATATCGAACTCGACCGGGTGGGTCGTCATGCGCAGGCGGGTCACTTCCTGCATCTTGAGTGCGATGTACGCATCGATGACGTCATCCGTGAAGACGCCACCGCGGGTCAGGAACTCGCGGTCCTTGTCCAGAGCTTCAAGCGCCATGTCCAGCGAGTGGCAAACGGTCGGGATGTGCTTGGCCTCTTCCGGTTCGAGGTCATACAGATCCTTGTCCGCCGGATCGCCCGGGTGGATCTTGTTCTGGATGCCGTCGAGGCCGGCCATCATCATGGCGGCGAAGGCGAAATACGGATTCGCGGTGGAATCCGGGAAGCGCACTTCGATGCGGCGGGCCTTCGGGCTCGACACGAACGGGATGCGGATGGACGCGGAGCGGTTGCGCGCCGAGTAGGCGAGCATGACCGGTGCTTCGAATCCGGGCACGAGACGCTTGTAGCTGTTCGTCGACGCGTTGGTGAACGCGTTGAGCGCCCGTGCGTGCTTGATTATGCCGCCGATGTAGTACAGACACGTTTCCGACAGGCCCGCGTAGGCATCGCCGGCGAAAATGTTCTTGCCGTCTTTCACCAGCGACTGGTGCACGTGCATGCCGCTGCCGTTGTCGCCGACGAGGGGCTTCGGCATGAAGGTCGCCGTCTTGCCGTAGTTGTGGGCGACATTGAGAATGGCGTACTTGAGGATCTGTACCTCGTCCGCCTTCTTGACGAGCGTGTTCGCACCGACACCGATTTCGCACTGGCCACCGGTGGCCACTTCGTGGTGGTGCACCTCGACCGTCAGACCCATGTCAGCCATCGCGCCGCACATCGCGCCACGGATCTCGTGGAAGCCGTCGACAGGCGGAACGGGGAAGTAGCCACCCTTGACACCTGGGCGATGGCCGCGATTCCCGTCGGCGTAATCGGTGCCGCTGTTCCAGCCACCCTGCACCGAATTGATTGCGTGCGACGCGGCGTGCATCTCGGTGGACCACTTCACGTCGTCGAACACGAAGAACTCGTTCTCGGGGCCGAACAGCGCGGTATCCGCGATGCCGGTGCTCTTCAGATACGCTTCTGCGCGCTTGGCGAGCGAGCGTGGATCGCGCTCGTAGCCCTGCATCGTGGCGGGCTCGATGACGTCGCAGCGAATGTTGACCGTCGGCTCGTCAAAGAAGGGATCCATGACGGCCGTTGAGGCGTCGGGCATGAGGATCATGTCGGACTCGTTGATGCCCTTCCAGCCGGCAATGGACGATCCGTCGAACATCTTGCCGTCAACGAAGAACTCATCGGTCACGTAACGGGCCGGGACAGTAACGTGCTGCTCCTTGCCCTTGGTATCGGTGAAACGCAGATCCGCGTAGCGGACCTCGTTGTCCTTGATCATCTTGATCACATCGGCAGCAGTCGTCATCGCAGACCTCCAGTTGAACGGCAGAGTCGGAAAACAAAAGAATTCGGTCCCTTCTCAGTGCAGGAAACGTGCCACGCACCGAAAGAGAGCAAAATCAGGCGCTTAAGGAAATCGCAACCCTCGAACCATCGCTTTTACGCACTATTTTAGTGCATAAAAGCGTCTTGGTGCGCACTTTTGGTGCATTACTGGGGGGCGGCGAACATGGCGCGTAGCGCCTTCTTGTCCAGCTTGCCGGTGGCACCCAAGGGCATCTCCTCGACGAAGCGAACCTCGTCGGGCATCCACCAGTTGGCGATCTTGCCCTTCAGGAATTCCAGGAACTCGGCGGCCGTTGCTGCCTGCCCAGGCCGCAGTTTCACGACCAGCATGGGACGCTCGCGCCACTTTGGATGAGGGATGGCGATGACGGCCGCCATCAATGCCTTCGGATGACCCGAGGCAATATTTTCGATCTCCACGGAGCTGATCCACTCACCGCCCGACTTGATCAGGTCTTTCGAGCGATCGGTGATCTGCAGGTAGCCGTGGGGGTCAACCGTGCCGATATCGCCGGTATCAAAGAAGCCTTCCGCGTCAACCGCCGGCTTTTCGTCACGGAAATAGCGCTGCAGAACCGCGGGCCCCGATACCTTGATGTGCCCAGGGGCGACCCCGTCATGGGGCAGCCGGTCGCCGTCTTCCGTCGTGATCTTGAGGTCCACACCGAACGGCACGCGCCCCTGCTTCAGGTTGTATGCCATGCGGGTCGCATCGTCCGGATCGCCGAGCGAGGCGGGCAGGGCACCGGAAATCGTTCCGATGGGCGACATTTCGGTCATGCCCCATGCGTGCAGAACCTCGACGCCATGCCCGTCACGAAAGCCACGGATGAGCGCCTCGGTGCATGCACTGCCCCCGATCGTCACGCGCTTCAGGGTCGTCAGCCTGAGTTTGTTTTCGGTCAGGAAGTCGAGCAGCAATTGCCACACCGTGGGGACCGCGGCCGTGAAGGTCACGCCCTCGCTCTCGAGGAGCTCATAGACCGAGGCGCCGTCGAGCCTGGCGCCGGGCAGCACCAGTTTGGCGCCTGCGGCAGCGGCGACGTACGGCAGACCCCAGGCGTTGACATGAAACATCGGGACGACCGAGAGGAGGGTGTCTCGGGCGGACAAACCCAAAAAGTCCCGCTGGCCGCTGATC
>CAXBRZ010000345.1:0-3160 GCA_963978075.1 uncultured bacterium
TTATCTCTTTAGGAACGCCAATAATCATGTGGCTATTTAATCGCAGCTTTAATCAGACCTGCAAATAATGGATGTGGTCTGGTAGGTCGAGATTTGAACTCTGGGTGAGCTTGAGTACCAACGTAATATGGATGAACTTCACGCGGCAATTCAACGAATTCGACTAAATCTCGTTCAGTGTTCATTCCACTAAAAATCATTCCTGCGTTGGCGATTTGATCACGATACTTGTTGTTGACTTCATAACGATGGCGATGACGTTCGGTGATCTCAGTTTCTCCATAAACTTCAGCCACAATTGAACCAGCTTTTAATGAAGCCTTATAAGAACCCAGGCGCATGGTGCCACCCAAATCGGAGTTGGCGTCCCGGGTTTTGATGGTGCCGTCCGCATCTTTCCATTCGGTGATCAGCGCGATGATCGGATCCGGCGTCTCGGTGTTGAATTCCGTGCTGTTCGCGCCGGCAAGGCCGAGCACGTTGCGCGCGTACTCGATACACGCCACCTGCATGCCGAGGCAAATGCCAAGGTAGGGAATGCCTCGTTCACGCGCGAAACGCACCGCCGCAATCTTGCCTTCGATGCCGCGCTCGCCAAATCCGCCCGGAACCAGAATGGCATCCATCCCCTCAAGGCAGCCCGTGCCGTCGCGTTCGATGTCGGTCGACTCCACATACTGGATATTGACGCGGGTCCTCGTCTTGCGAGCCGCATGATTGATGGACTCGTTGAGCGAGATGTAGGAGTCCCGCACCTGCATGTACTTTCCGACCATCGCGATGGTGACGGTTTTCTCGAACCTGTGCTTGGCGTCAACCACCGCCTGCCATTCGGACAAATCCGCCGGCCGCGCGTCGAGCCGCAGCTTGTCGACAACAATGTCGTCAAGACCCTGCTCGTGCAGCAGCACCGGTATCTTGTAGATGTCGTCTGCATCCACCGCAGAAATGACCGCACGTTCCTCGACATTGGTGAAGAGCGCGATCTTGCGGCGCTGTTCTTCGGGAAGAGCCTCGCGGGCACGGCACAGGAGGATGTCCGGCTGAATACCGATACCGCGCAACTCCTTCACCGAGTGCTGGGTGGGCTTGGTCTTGATCTCGCTGCCCGCAACCACCGGCACCAGGGTGAGATGCATGTAGATGGCATTGGACCTGCCCAGTTCCACGCCCATCTGGCGGATGGCTTCAAGAAACGGCAACGATTCGATGTCGCCGACCGTGCCGCCGATTTCCACCATGCAGACATCCGCGTCGGCTCCGCCCAGCTTGACGCAGCGTTTGATTTCATCGGTGATGTGCGGAATGACCTGCACTGTGCCGCCGATGTAGTCGCCTCGACGTTCCTTGGCGATTACGGTCTCGTATATCCGCCCGGTGGTGAAATTCGAGTGACGCGTGGCCTTGAAGCGCACGAAGCGCTCGTAATGCCCCAGATCAAGATCCGTCTCGGCGCCGTCCTGTGTGACGAAGACCTCGCCATGCTGGAACGGACTCATCGTGCCAGGATCGACGTTGATGTACGGATCGAGTTTCAGCATCGTGACCTTGAGGCCACGGGATTCGAGGATGGCGCCCAGCGATGCGGAGGCAATGCCCTTCCCCAAGGAGGAGACGACGCCACCGGTGACGAACACGAATCGAGTCATGGAGGCTCCCGTCAGGTCCCGAACCCACTAAAAAAGGGCCGCGGACGGGCCCTGTTCGACGGGAGATCAGTCTATCGGAAAGGAGTGTCTTCCTCAATGCGATTAAGCGCCGAGGAGCGCCGCGGGCGCCTGTTCCCAGACCACCTCGATCGACGGCTCGCCGGGTACGGCACGGTACCCCTCCGCCACCCAGACGTCGGTCGGCATCAGGACCGCGGCGAGCGTTGATCCGTCAAACACGAGGACCACCCGCTCACGCACCTGCGGTGCGATCCGCGCCTCGCGCAGCAGGTCCTTGAGCGGCCGCCGCGGCCTATCCGGCCCGCTGAGCCAACGCTCGCCCCCGTGCCGAGCCGCCAGGCGGTAGTCACCGTGCACCAGCTGCCGTAGTTGCCCGCATGGGGAGCGCCCGACGCGCAGCCGCCCGAGCCCTGCCAGGTCGACGGTCCCCACTTCCGGCAAGCGCGCGTCGGCAGGAAGCATCAGGTCCGGCAAGGCGGGCTGCAGCCAGAGCACCCCATCGTGGCGGCGCAGGCTCATTGCCCCGAGACAAACCACCGGATGACGGTCTTGCGCCGAATCGAGAAACTGCCGCTCGATCTCGCGCATCTGCGCCGCGGTTGGCGCGCGAAGCCCTGCCGACCGTAGCCATGAACGCAGCAGTTCCCGCCGCAGCGGTGCCGGGCGTGACCGCAATTGCGCAAGGTCGAGGCCTTCGCCCCGGCGTAACGCTGCGCGATCCGCAAGAAGTTCGCGGTCAAGAATGTCGAGCGTCTGCCCCAGGAGCCCCGCCGACCGGGCAAGGGTCTGCGCGGCCGCCGGCCAGCGCTTAAGAAGTACCGGCCACACCTGAAGGCGCAGAAAATTGCGATCCAACGACAGGTCGGCATTGCTCGGGTCCTCGACCCACGGCACGCCGGCTCCCGCGAGAAAGCCCCGGAGGGCGGCGCGCGGCTCCTGCAGCAGCGGCCGCACGAGGCGCCCGGCTCCGAGGGAGCTCACGGACGGCATGGCGGCCAGACCGCGTACGCCTGCACCGCGCAGCAATTGCAGCAACAGGGTCTCCGCCTGGTCCTCCAGATGGTGTGCCGTGAGCAGGTCCTCGCCGGGCAGCAGGCTCGCGGCAAAGGCCGCGTACCGCGCAGCCCGGGCGGCGGCTTCAAGCCCAAGGTTCTGCACCTGCGTCAGCGTGACGGGCACGACCTCAAGGCCGATGCTGACGTGACGGGCCGCGGATTCGGCCGCGGCGCGCAAGGCAGGCGAGCCTGGAAGAGCGTGGTCCACGTGCAGCGCGCGCAGGGCAAATCGCCCGCGCAGAGGCACGAGGGCGGCCAGCAGTGCCGCGGAATCCGCTCCACCGGAAAGAGCGACGACCAGACGCTCCGAGCCGCCGAGGTCCGTCAGCTGCTGCGCCAGACGTTCCGTTAACGACGGCAACGCCGGACGTGCCACGGCAGGTTCAGCTGGCGCGGAAGGCGCCGAAGGAATCAAAGCGTCGGGCGCGTTCGGCC
>CAXBRZ010000346.1:0-3157 GCA_963978075.1 uncultured bacterium
CCGGGCGGAGGGATTTGAAACCCTGAGGAGTCGGCATCATGCGTCAATTGACCCTTGCAGCAGCACTGGTGATCACCGCCATGGGCAGTTCGGCGGCCTCACGCGATGTGCATGCCCAGATTGACCAGCAGGCGCAGCAAACCTTACCCGCCGTCATCGGCTGGCGCAGGGATTTCCATGCACACCCGGAACTGTCCAATCACGAGGAACGCACGTCTGCCCTCGTGGCCGAGGAACTGCGCCGCATAGGCCTGGATGAAGTGCGCACCGGGCTTGCGAAGCACGGCGTCATCGGCATCCTCAAGGGGGGACGGCCCGGCAAGGTCGTAGCGCTGCGCGCGGACATGGACGCCTTGCCCGTCACCGAAGCGACCGGCCTGCCGTACGCGTCGACCGTCCGCTCGACCTACCAGGGCCGCGACGTCGGCGTCATGCATGCCTGCGGCCACGATTCGCATACCGCCATGCTCTTGGGGGTCGCCAATGTCCTCGCAGGGATCCGTCGTGACCTGCCGGGTACCGTCATGTTCATCTTCCAGCCGGCCGAAGAAGGCGCCGAGGACCGCACGCGGCCATGGGGCGCGGAAGGCATGCTGCTGGACGGGGCCTTCCGGGGCCCGAAGCCCGACGCGGTCTTTGGCCTGCACGTGATGCCGGCGACCGCCGGAACGCTCGGCTGGCACAAGGGCGGTACGACGGCCAGCGCCGACACCCTGCACATCAAGGTGCGCGGCGTGCAGACGCATGGCGCGATGCCCTGGATGGGCAAGGACCCCGTCACCGTCGCCGCCGAAATCGTCGTGGCCCTGCAGACAATCCCCAGCCGCCAGATGAACGTCTCACGGGCGCCGACCATCGTGTCGATCGGCCAGATCCACGCCGGCGTGCGCAGCAACGTCATTCCCGGGGAAGTCAACATGGAGGGAACGATCCGCGTGCTCGACCCGTCCCAGCGGGAGGACTTCCTCGAGCGCATCACGCGGCTCGCGCGGCTGACCGCCGAAGCCTCGGGACTTGAGGCAGAGGTCGTCATCGACCGCGGTTACGGCGTGACCTACAACGACCCGGCCCTCGTCGATCGCATGGTGCCATCCCTGCAGCGCGTCGGACATGCAGAGGAGACGCCGGCCACGATGGCGTCGGAGGACTTCTCCTATTTCGCGCAGCAGGTCCCCGGGTTCTTCTTCACGCTTGGCGTGAATCCCGCCGGCACCGATCCGGCCCGCGCGCCGGCGAACCATTCGCCGGAGTTCACCGTGAACGAGGACGCGCTCATCACCGGTGTCCGCGCCATGGCCTCCGTCGCGGCCGACTACCTGATGCAGCCCTAAGGCAGGCCTCAGGCGCGTGCGCGACGGTCGAGCACCCGCTTGGCCTTGCCGACCGAGCGCTCCAGCGTGCCGGCCGGAACGACTTCGACGCGCACGCTGATGCCGACCGAGGATTTGACGTGATGCGCGAGCTCCCGCTGGGCCGTCTCGACCGTCACACCGCTCGGCGCGCCGGCAGGTGGCCACTCGACCTTCACGGTCATGGTGTCGAGGTGACCCTCGCGATCGACCTCGAGCAGATAGTTCGGCAGGAACGCCCGCTGATTGAGCAGGATCTCCTCGATCTGTGACGGGAAGACGTTGACGCCGCGAATGATCAGCATGTCATCCGTGCGCCCGTTGATCCGCCCCAGGCGACGGAACGAGCGGGCCGTGGGTGGCAGCAGACGCGTCCGGTCACGCGTGCGGTAGCGGATGACCGGAAAGGCTTCCTTCGTGAGCGAGGTCAGCACCAGTTCGCCTTCCTCGCCATCCGGCAGCACCGCACCGGTGTCGGGGTCGATGATTTCCGGATAGAAGTGATCCTCCCAGAGGCACAGTCCGTCCTTGGTCTCGACGCATTCATTCGCGACGCCCGGTCCCATGACTTCCGACAGTCCGTAGATGTCGACCGCATCGATACCCATGCGGGCCTCGATCGCCTCGCGCATCGCGCCGGTCCAGGGTTCGGCACCGAAGATGCCGACCTCGAGCGAACAGCCCCGGGCATCCAGGCCGCGCCGTTCGAACTCCTCGGCAATCGTCAGCATGTAGGATGGCGTCACCATGATCACGCGCGGCTTGAAGTCGATGATCAGCTGCACCTGCTTCTCGGTCTGCCCGCCGGACATCGGCACCACCGCACACCCAAGGCGCTCGGCGCCGTAGTGGGCGCCGAGGCCACCGGTGAACAGGCCATAGCCGTACGCCACGTGCACGATGTCGCCCGATCGGCCGCCCGCGGCATGGATCGAGCGCGCCACCAGTTGCGCCCAGACATCGATATCCCGCCTCGTATACCCCACCACGGTGGGCTTGCCGGTGGTACCGGAAGAGGCATGGATGCGGGCGATCTGCTCGCGGGGAACGGCAAAGAGACCAAAGGGATAATGGTCGCGCAGGTCACTCTTGACGAGAAACGGGAATTTGGCGAGGTCTGCAAGAGATCCCACTTCGTCCGGGTGCACACCGGCCGCATCGAAGATCTTGCGGTAGTGCTCGACATTCCGGTAGGCATGCCCGAGCGACCAGCGCAGTCGCTCCAACTGCAACGCTTCAATCTCGTCGCGACTTGCCGTCTCGATCGCCTCAAGCCCTGCCCGGTGTGCCGTCATGTTCACTCCCCCCTTGAATCCGCCCCTGCCCGTCCGGACAGCTCTTTCAGATCTGTGCGTCCGGCACGGCATGGATGCTCACCATGGTGAGCACGTCATACACCGCAACCGTCTCGCCCGCCTGATTCGTGATCTCGGTGTCCCAACGCACCTCACCCCAATCCTTCTCGTGCCGCAGGGACTTCTGCTTGCAGGTCAGCCGCACCCGAATCCTGTCGCCGGGTTTCGCCGGCTTCACGAAGCGCAGCGCATCAAGACCGTAATTTCCGAGCACCGGGCCGTAGTCCGGATCGACGAACAGCCCCGCCGCCGCACTGATCAAAAAATAGCCGTGGGCCACGCGACTGCCGAAGAGCGGATTGCGGGCCGCCTCGGCATCCGACTCGGACAGCTTTTCGTGAACATAGGCCAGGTGCTGGCCGATGGCGCTTCTGGCCTGCTCGGGTTCGCCGTCGACAATGGCCTGCATGAGATTGTGGTGCTGTGCAGTCAGATGCTCCAGTGTCGAGGGAT
>CAXBRZ010000347.1:0-3145 GCA_963978075.1 uncultured bacterium
GCTGCGTGGGTATGGCGCTCGGGGTCCGCGCCGTCTTCCTGGGTCGCGAACGTGCGGTTCCAGTACGGCAGGTCCACCTGCACACCCCAACGACGGTTGAAGAGGTACTGCAAACCCACGGTGTAGAACTCGCTGCGCACCTGTTTGTCGGCATTCTGCTCGGCGGGCGCCGCGTGGGTGCCGCTCCAGTTCCGGTTCTGGTCGACGAAGTCGGCCTCGGCATACACGGTTTCGCCGGAGCCGTCCGGAAAGAGCGCGCCGGTGCCGACATCGAAGACGCCGCAGCCGCAGGCGCAGGCGTGGGCGGTGGGTGCCTCCATGAGGGCACTGAGCAGGCACGTTGCGGCCAGCGCCAAGGGGCCGGCGCGCAGCGCGCCGGCAGCATCACGAAAACGGATCATGAACATTCTCTCTTACGTTCTGTTTGCGACCGCAACGGCAACCCGTGCGGCCAGACACGACAGCCCGAAGGCCGTCAGGTGGCGCGGGAGAGAACGTGAGGAGGAGCGCGGGACTGCTGGACTCTCGGACAGGCGTCCTGTCGCACCGTCGGGGACCCGTCGAGGGACGGGCACGCCTCCGGGACGTGGCTGACCGCAAGGTTGGCCTCGAACGCCGGCAGCGGTGCGGCACCGGCGCTCAGTGCAAACGGGCAGGGATCCTGTGCGGCGGACTTGCCGTCCGCGAGGCTGTCGATGCCGCCGCAGAAGCTGATGCGGACCTCGCCGCCGGCGACCTCCGCCATGAACCCGCTCGGGACGAGCGCGCGCGCCAGCAGCAGTGGCGCGAGCGCGACCACGGTCCATAACCAGCGTGAGTGCCGCAGGCGGAAGTTCATGCTCCGCCTTGTACGACGCGATCACCCGCCTGCGCAAGGCGGGTGATTGGGTAGAGGCTCAGGCGGCGACCTTCGCGCACTCGGCCGCGCAGGCCTTGCAGGCGTCGGCGCACGCCTTGCACGGCGGATGTTCGGCATGCTTGCCGCACTCGTCCTCGCATGCCTTGCACACTTCGGCCGCCACCTTGGCGTAGTGCGCGAGCTGCGGCGAGTGCTGTGCCGAGAGCACCATGAGGCCCTCGCACACGGCGATCAGCGACGTGACGGAGCGGGCGCAACTGGCCATCTCGCGATCGCCTTCGGCCAGACGGTCGAGGCAGTGGGCAAGACACACGTTCGCGGTGGCGATGCAGTGGCTTGCCGAAGCGACGAGCGGCGAGCCGGCGTGGTCGTGATGGTGGGCGTGCTCGTCGGCGCGGGCGGCGAGGGTGGTGGCGGCCAGGGCGGCCCCGGTGGCCATGAGCAGGTGTCGGCGGTCCATCGTCAGCTCCTTGAGAGGTCCGTCCGGAACGACGGCGTTATGTCGCATCATAACCCCGTGCGGCGTCAAAGGTTAAGGCCGTGGCGCGCCTTGGGATCGTGGATGTCCGAAGGTCAGCGCGGGGGTCGGCGCCTTGAAATGCGGTCGAGCACAATCGCGAGCAGCACGATCGCAAGGCCCGCCTCGAATCCCATCCCGACCTGCACGGTGTTGAGGGCGCGTACGACCGGCACGCCGAGTCCGCCGGCGCCCACGAGCGCGGCGATCACCACCATCGACAGGCACAGCATGATGCACTGCGTGATGCCCTCGAGGATCAAGGGCAGCGCCGAGGGCAGTTCGACCTTGAGTAGGCGCTGCCAGGGCGTGGCACCGAAGGCGTCGGCGGCCTCCAGCAACGCCTTCGGCGTCGAGACGATCCCGAGTTGCGTGAGGCGCACGGGGGCGGGGAGCGCGAAGATGACGGTCGAGATGATCGCAGGCACGACACCAAGTCCGAACAGGACGAGTGTCGGGATGAGATACACGAACGTCGGCAGCGTCTGCATGAGATCGAGCACTGGCCGGAGCGCCGCGTGCAGACGCGGCCGGTGGGCGGCCGCAATGCCAAGCGGTACGCCGAGGAGCACGGTGACAAGCGCCGCCACGAGCACGAGCGCGAGCGTCTCGAGCGTCGCGGACCAGTAGCCTTGGTTGATGATGAAGAGCAGGGCGAGGGTGACGAAGAGCGCGAGCTTGAAGGAGCGCTGCAGGCCATAGGCGAGTGCCGCGAAGGCGAGGACGAAGAGCGCAGGCGGGACACTGCGCAGCGCACGGACGGCAAGCGCGACGCTGCCGTTCGTGGCGGCCGAGATGGCCCCGAAGACGCCCGCGCCGCGCGCCTTGATCACGTCGATCGTGCCCGCGATCCATGCGCCGACCGGGATCTTGTGGGCGGTGAGCCAGCTCTCGAGGCCGTCCGCGCCGAGCAGCCGGTGGACGCCCTGTGCGCCGTTGGCCGGGTGTCCGTCGCGCGTGGTGACGCCCTCAAGCCACGCCGCGCGCACGGCCGGATGGTCGGCGAGCCACTGCCGGGCGGCTGCTTCGGCGCCAGACCCCTTGGCGACCGCGAGCATCACCTCGTCCTCGCCGCGCGGGGTGAACTCGAGGTTCAGGAGAAACCGGTTCAGGTTAGGGCAGCGGGCACCAAGACCGCGGCGCGTCACCGTCCACACGGTGGCGCCGCCGTAGTTCGGGCCGAAGGTGGCATCGCCGCCCGTCAGGTAGCGGATCGGGAAGCGCATGTTCATCGGATGCGGTTCCCAGGCGAGGAACACGATGGGCGCGCGCGCGGCCATGGCGCGCTCGACCTCCGCGAGCATGCCCTGTTCGCTTGAATCGACCAGCCGGAAGTCGCCGAGTCCGAAGGCGTTCTGCTCGATGAGGCCGGTGACGATGCGGTTGCCGTTGTTGCCGGCCTCGATGCCATAGATGCGGTGGCCGAGCGCGTCGGCGTGGCGGCGGATGTCCGAGAAGTCATGCAGACCCGCCGCATAGAGGTAATCCGGCACGGCGAGCGTGAACTTCGCGCCGTTCAGGTTCGCGCGGACCACCTCGATCGAACCGTCCTCGACATAGGGGCGGCGCGTGTCGACCTGGGCCGGCATCCAGTTGCCGAGAAACACGTCGATCCGGCCGGCCTTCATCGACTCGTAGGTCACCGGCACCGAGACGAGGGTCGAGTGCGGCGTGTAGCCAAGATCCGCCAGCACCGCCATGGCGAGCGAGGTCGTCGCCGTGACGTCGCTGCAACCGACGTCGGCGAAGTGCACGTCCAGGCAGGACTC
>CAXBRZ010000348.1:0-3136 GCA_963978075.1 uncultured bacterium
GAACGCCGCACTGCCCAACGGAGGCGCGTCGCTCAGTGTACTGGCCGGAGTTGGCAAACAACTGGCGGCCAGCGCGTTCTTCACAGCGTACGTGGCAAACGCCGCCTACGACGCCGGTGTGTTGGCAGCGTACGTGCAGGACACGTTGCACCTGAGTTCCGCACCTGACGAGGCAACGGCCCTCGCAGAATACCTCGCCATGACACCGTCACAGCAATACGGCTTGACGGTGAGCGCACCCGGCACGGCCTATGGCGCGTGGCTCGCAGGCTACATGGAACACCTCACCGGCTCGCTGCCGGCGAATCATGACGCTGCCCTGAGCGAGTATTCGACGCTGTCGGATACCCAGAAACTGGGTTTCGTGGAATTGGTGTTCATCTCCGAACTGCGCGCAGGCGGGCGCGCCGCCGCAGCGGCGGGACCCGCACACAACGACTATTCGCGCGCGTTCAAGGCGCTCGGGACGTTATTCCCTGGAGCGGACCAGAATCCTGGGTCCACCACCGCCACACAGGCAGGCGATCTGCTGCTGTACTTCTCGAGGATCTACACCCTGCAAGGTGGCGACATCAACCTTCTCGCGCCGGGTGGCGAAATCAACGTCGGACTTGCGGCGGCGCCTTCGTCCTTCGGCGTCTACAAAGATCCTTCACAACTGGGCATCGTGGCCGAAAACGTCGGTTCCGTCAGTCTCGTCTCCGATACCGGGGTCGAGGTGAACCAATCCCGCATCTTCGCCGCAGACGGCGGCAACATCCTGATCTGGTCCACCAACGGTGACATCGACGCGGGCCGAGGTGCGAAGACGGCAATTTCCGCGCCGCCGCCCGTCATCACCGTCAACGCAAACGGCCAGGTCACGCAGGTATTCCCGGCCGCGCTTACCGGATCCGGTATTCAGGCATTGGCGACATCCGATGGAATCCTGCCGGGTGACGTCGACCTTTTTGCGCCCCACGGAGTCGTGAATGCGAACGACGCCGGCATCGTGGCGGGCAATATCACCATCGGCGCGACGGCCGTGCTCGGTGCGAACAACATCAGTTTCAGCGGAACCTCTGTCGGCGTGCCTGTGACCGTCACCGGTGTCGGTGCGAGCATGGCCGGCGCATCCAGCACCGGAGCAGCTGCCTCGAGCAGCGCCACGTCGAGCACTGAAAACGGCGAGCGCGCCCAGAAGTCAGCAATCTCCGATCTTCCGGTCGGAATGCTGGATGTCGCGGTGGTGAGCCTTGGTGAAGAGGATTGCCGCCAGGACGACGCCGAATGCATGCGGCGCCAGAAGCATTGATCGCATTGCGACTGACGAATGAAGAGCCAACGAGTGCGCGAACCGCAACGGCAGCGCCTCCAACCGAGGACCTGAGATGAGAACAATGATCCGTCTGCTGGCCATGGCGCTGGTAATGAGCCCAGGCATTGCCGCCGCGTCGTGGTGGAACAACGACTGGAAGTTCCGCAAGGAAATCACGTTCGATCTGGCGGCCACCGGCGCGGACATCGCCGCCGGAGCCGGTGACACACCCGTTCTGTTGCGACTCTCGAGCGCGAATTTTTCATACTTCAACGACACCAAGCCGGACGGGAGCGATCTACGGATCATCGCCGAAGACGACAAGACGCCGCTCAAATATCACATCGAAAAATACGATCCGCAGTCGCAGATCGCGACGGTATGGGTGCGGTTACCGAAGATCGCGGGTGGCAAGTCGGCCAAAGCGTTCCTGTACTACGGCAACGCCGATGCGACGGCTGGGGAAGACATTGCAGGCACCTTTGATGCGGATCAGGTTCTGGCCCTGCACTTCGGTACCGATGGATTACCTCAGGACGCCACCGGCTACCACAACAACGCAACCACCTCGACGGCCACCGTCGTCCCAGCGTCGTTCTCCGGCGCCGGCATCTCCGTCGGTGCGGGCCGCTTCGTGAAAGTCGGCCCGAGCCCGGCGTTGGCACTGGCTGGATCCAAAGGGTATTCCGCCTCCGCTTGGCTCAAAATCGATGCACCGACCGCTGGCGCGGTCGTTGTGGCCGTGACGGATGGAACGAAGTCGATCCAGCTCGGTGTCGACGGTGACAAGCCCTTCGTACAAACGGCATCAACTCTTGCTGCAGCGAAGGTCGCACTTCCCGTCGGAGAGTGGCACCTGATTGCGACCACCGCGGTCGGCGCCGAAGTCATTCTTTACGTGGACGGTGCCGAAGCCGCCCGAGCCAAAGCGACCCTTGCGGATCTTAACGGTACCGTCAGCGTGGGCGCCGACGCATCCGGCGGCCACCCATTTTCTGGCGAGATCGACGAAGTGGGAGTTTCCAAGGCGCCGCGCAGCGCTGAATGGATGAAGGCCGCGGCGCGCGGCGGTATTGACGGGACGTTCGTCGTGTACGGCGCAGACGGCCAGAAGGAATCGAGCGGCGGTTCCTATTTCGTCACAATCGCGAAGAACCTCACGGCCGACGGCTGGTTCGTGATCGTCCTCTGCATGCTGATGTTGCTTGCGGCCATCGTCGTCATGACCATGAAGGCGCTTCTGCTCGGAGCAGTCGAAAAAGACAACGCCGCATTCCGTGCCCTATACGCGGTCAGCGAAGACATCGCTGCCATCAACTTCGACGCCGACGCGATGAAGAAAAGCACCCTGCGTCAACTCTACGAAGTGGCCACCCGCGAACTTTTCAAGCGCATCTCCCGCGAATCCCACGCGGGCGCACAGGTGTCCGAGCCGATGATTGAGGCTATCAGGGCCTCCATGGATGCATCCCAGGCGCGCCTGCAGCAATCCCTGTCGGCCCGCATGGTGCTCCTCACCATCGCGATCTCCGGAAGGCGGGATGCCCGCGAGATCACCGAGATCGCCAGGCGACGCATCAAGGAAGACCTCGAATCCCTCCCCGGCGTCGGCGCGGTGATTCTCGTGGGCGGCAGGCAGCGGGCCATCCAGATCTCGATCGACACCGACAAGTTGCAGAAGTACGAGCGGCTCACGATCGAGGACGTGCGTCAGGCGCTGGTCGACCTCGGCCTGGATGAGGAAACCTGCCGCCGCATCGGCATCCGCCTGTACAAGGTCGGCTGCGTGTGGCCGCTGGAAGCGCATGGTGCGCGCGCGTTTGCCGAAGGGCTGCAAGA
>CAXBRZ010000349.1:0-3088 GCA_963978075.1 uncultured bacterium
GTGGTGAGGAAGCCGGTCGGCGGAGTCAGCAAAACGAAGCCTCTCGAGCGCAGTTTCAAAGTCGCCCGAATAGAAGTAGAACAGCGCATCGCCATAGGGCAGGTCGCGCACGGCGACTGAACGCAGCGCGCCCGGGCCAGGCTCGGGCAACTTAGGATTTGCCAGAGCGCTGCGGCGAGCGGCATCGGCCACGCCTGTCACGAGCGTGATACCGACGACAAGACTCAGTACGGTACGAGCCTTCATACGGCTGGCGTCCTAACCGTCACCCTATTCCCATTCCTTCACAGTGAATTCCGGCTGCTGGGCACTCTGCCGATCGGAGATCCGCAATTCCAGATACTTGGCCCCCTGGCTTTTCTCGAAGGTCAGGTTGGCACCACGTTTATAGTCGCGGCCGTGAGGTCCCTTGCCGGTAAAAAACGCCACCAGCTCGTGCTTGCCGGTCACTACGTTGCCCAGAAATACCCGATGGACACCCCCGCGATTCAATGCCGCGATCTCCCTTTCCGTGTACAGGTAATTGGCAACTTCCTTGTTGTCGAGACGGACCTGAACCGAGTCCAGTTCAAAAAACGCGCCTACGTCCAGCGAGAGGAATACTGCGACCTGTGTATTCGCCGGAAACAGCAGTTCTTCTTCCAAGGCCGCGAGGTCCTTGTTGAGTTCCAGAACATCCCGCCGCAGCGACTGGACGTCCGACTCGAGACTCTTGGGTGTGGATGCCGCAGGTTCGTCTGCGACGACCGCAGCACAGGCCCCCAAACCGAACCACGCGAACACCACCAGCAGCAGTGCTCGTCCGATGCTGCGCGAGCCGAAACGACGGCCCAAGTGAAATTGACTGTTCATTGTCCTTCCTGCCTCATCATTCGTCGAGCAGCGTTCGCAACTCGCGCTGTATGGCTACCTGGGATGCATGGTCATTGACTGAATGGACGTGGCGAACCACCCCATCCCGGTCGATCAGAACTGTCATCGGCACATCGACAACATCATAGAGCCGGCCTATCCCCACGGGATCGTCATTAGACGTCCGCAGGACGTTCAGTGGAGGGTGGATGAAGTCACGCGCCGCCTTGCGGTCCTCATCCAAGCTGACCGCGAGCACAACGAGGCCAGCTGAACCGTAGGTCGATTCCAGCGATCTCAATTGCGCCAGATAGTCCGAGCAATCGGCACACCAACTGGTCCAGAACCCCAGAAGGACGACCTCGCCCCGATGGTCGGAAAGGCGAAAATTGCCGGCGGGACCCGTTTGCAAGTGCTGTAGGACTTCGGGTGCCGCATGACCGACAAGCGGATGACGGAACTTCGCAGCCCCTGCTACCGGCCCAGCAGCCAATACGCACGCAGCAGCCCATGCCCAGAGGCATCTCGCCGGCAAACGCATCGATCCCTCCCCAGACAAGCCACCCTCAACCCGTGCGCGGTCCCGGCGCTTGAGACCGGGACAACGTTCGGACACCAGCCAAAATGCGATGCCGACGCTTGGCTACCGTCGCACGCACCACGCAGGGTGTCAACGCAATCCACCGTGTGGATTATGCAGCCCTTTTCACAGATTTTGATGCCCGGTGACATTCGTCGCCGGTTGGCGACAGTTTGGGCTTGCGGCCACCATTGTGACCTTCCGACAATGGCGGAAGGCTCAGGCCTTGCTACTATCGGCTTTATGGACGGGAGAGTGCCGCGTTGACGCCAGATTCCGCAAGTCGCACCGATGCCGCCGGCCACCGGGCATGCCGGCCGGCCGGGCACAGGGTGCCATACCGTATTGGTCCGCCGGAAGCGCAGGCATGATGGGCAAATCAGGGCATTTCCTCGTCACGGTCTCCCTCGCCGTTGTGCTGTTTCTGGTCGCTGCCGAGGCCGGGGCACAGGCCCATCGCCGGTTTGACCTCGACAGCGGGAAATTTGCCGAAGTCCGGGTCACCGGCCCCTACCTCGAGTTTCACACGGGTGCCGGACGCAGATATCCGGTGTTCTATGTCGTGCCGCGCGGCGAGAAGGTGCAGGTGCTCTTCCGTCGTACCGACTGGTTCAAGGTTCGGGACGAGCATGACCGGGAAGGCTGGGTGCGACGGGAGCAGATCGAACTGACCGAACTGGCTGACGGTGAACCACTGCCACTCGAGGATGCCGAGCGGCGCGATGTTGACGCGCTGCCATGGCTGGCAGGCGCGGGAACTGGCCGCCTGGGCCACGGCTGGAACAATACCGTTTTCGTCGGTTATTCGCCTTCGCCGCGCCTGACCGTACTGCTGGAGGGCGACCACCAACCCTCGCGCGGCTATGACCGCTTCATGTTGCTGGGTGGATTGCAGTTCGCGCCACGGCCGGACTGGCGCTTGGCGCCATTCCTCGAAATTGGCACCGGCTTGGCCCGCGTATCCGCCAACGCGGTATACCAGGGCGATCCTCCCACGGGACGCCGGTCGGTCGGATATTACGGCGCCGGACTACGGTGGGCCGTGAACAATCGCTTTGAACTGCGCCTGCAGGAGCGCAGTTACCTTCTCTCTCATCCTTCCTCAGCGCACACGCCGAACGAGGCACTCAACGAATGGAAAGCCGGCTTCGCGTTCTATTTCTGATTCTGGTCACCGCCGCAACCAGTGGTTGCGCCCACCTTCCGCACCTGTGGCCTTTCCACCGGCACAGCAAGACTGTTGCCGCGGGGCCCGGCCCGACGAGTGCGACCGATACGGCACCAATCGTGGAGCCAGAAGTCGTGCGCCAGCAGGTCAAGGTGCCGAAAATCCGCAAGTCGAATTTCGAGATCACCGCGGCAGGGGGTTTGCTGAATGTCGAGCAATTCGGCACCTATCCGACGCTGAACCTGCGCGGCACTTACCACATCAAGGAAAATTTCTTTGCCGAGGCGAGCGTTGGGGTCTCCAAGCTTCGCAGCACCACGTTTGTGGACGCCAATGGCGCCACTCAACCATTCACAAGCGCCCAACGTCGGGTCTATGACTACTCGCTTGATCTCGGGTATGACGTCTTGCCAGGGGAAGCGTTTTTCGGACGCAAGAAGTCATTTTCGACCGCCGTTTATGTGGTGGCGGGCGCAGGATCGCTGCAT
>CAXBRZ010000350.1:0-3074 GCA_963978075.1 uncultured bacterium
TTTTTTTTCAAGCAGAAGACGGCATACGAGATTGGTCAGTGACTGGAGTTCAGACGTGTGCTCTTCCGATCTGCTCGTGCCGGCGCCGGATGCCGCCGCAAAGGCGGTCGCCGCGCTGGATCCGACCGGGGGTCTTGGGTTCCACGAGGCGCTCGCGGCAGTCCTGACGCGCCTCGCAGGCCAGCCCGTCGATCCGCAGACGCTGGCCGCGGTCGAACTTCAGTCCCACCTCAAGCTCGGCCTTGAGATTCTCGACGCGGCGGGACGATGCCTCGTTTTCGGACGCGACATCGCCCAGATCAAGCGTGAAATCCGCCGCCAGGGGGGTGACCAGCCGCAATACCCGCCTGCCGTCATCGCCTCGGGCAGCGCGGGAGCCGAGTTCGAGCGCAGCGGCCTGCGCGAGTTTGATTTTTCCGTCGTCCCTGCGACGGTGGAGGTCAAGCGGCAGGGTGTGCGGCTCGCCTTGCACCCGATGCTCATTGATGAGGGCGACTCCGTACGGGTCACCCTCGTGGCGGACGAGGAGGCGGCGCGAAGGGGCTGGCTGGAGGGCTGCGTGCGACTGTGGAGCCTCGCCTTATCACCGGTCGTGCGCCACGCGCAGAAACTGTTGCTGGCCGACCGGGATCTGATGCTGTTGCACCAGGGGATAGGCTCGGCCCAGCAGCTCGCGCGGGATCTGGTTGACCGGGCGGTGCGTCGCGCGTGCTGGCCCATGGACGCCGGGATCCCGCTCTCGAAGGACGCGTTCGAGGCTGCGCGGGCGAGGGGTCAGGCACAGCTTGTGCCTGCCACGGAGCGACTGGGCGGGCAGATCACGGCGGTTCTGACGGAATACCGGGCGGCCCGTGCCGAGCTTGCCGCATTGCCGGAGGGCTGCGATGCGGCCCTCGTCGAGGACCTGCGACAACATCTCTCGGAACTGGTGTCGGAGGGGTTCGTCGCACGTTCTCCTGATCCGTGGCTGGAGGGATTCGTGCGCTACCTGAAGGCCCTTCGACGACGGCTCGCCAAGCTGCCCTCGATGCGCGGCGCTGTGGCCGACGCCCAGTATGAGTACCTCGAGGCCCGCAAGCGGCTGCGGGTCGCGAAGCAAAGAGCGAAGGAGGCGGGGGCCGAAACCCGGCTTCAGGCGTGGCGATGGCACCTCGAGGAATATGCGGTCCAACTGTTCGCGCAGGACCTGCGCACCCGCGTGCCGGTGTCGGCCAAGCGCCTCGCGCTTCTGGAGGCGGAGGCAGAGGCGGCACTCAGGCATCCCTAGGAGCGGCCTGCAGTCCAGGCCTTCCGGGTGGTAAGATGGTGGGCTATGACTCACGCAAGCCTTGCAAATACCTGGACCCCTCATTCCTGGCAGCAGAAGCGCACGCTCCAGCAGCCCACCTACCGTGATGCCGCGGCGCTCTCGGGCGTGGTGACCGCGCTGTCGAAGCTGCCGCCGCTCGTCGTTTCCTGGGAGGTGGATGCGCTGCGTGAGCGACTGGCTGCCGCCGGTCGTGGCGAGGCGTTCATCCTGCAGGGCGGCGACTGCGCCGAGTCGCTGGATGCGTGTTCGTCGGATCGCATCGTCAGCCAACTGAAGATCCTCCTGCAGATGAGTCTTGTCCTCACGCACGGTCTGCGGCGCCCCGTCGTGCGCGTCGGGCGCATCGCCGGGCAGTACGCCAAGCCCCGTTCGGCGGATACCGAGACACGGGACGGCGTCACGCTGCCGTGCTATCGCGGCGACATCGTCAACCGGCCGCCGTTTGACGCCGCATCGCGTGAGCCCGATCCTGAACTTCTGTTGCGCGGCTACGAGCGTGCCGCGCTGACGCTGAACTTCGTGCGCTCTCTGGTCGATGGTGGCTTCACCGACCTGCACCATCCCGAGTATTGGGATCTTGATTTCATGAAGCACTCGCCGAAGTACGAGGAGTACCGGCGCATCACCGATTCGCTGGCCGACTCCCTGACCTTCTTCGAGCATGCCACGGGCCGGGCCATGGCCGACACGCAGCGCATCGATTTTTTCGCCAGCCACGAAGGCCTGCTGCTGCATTACGAGCAGGCGCAGACACGCTACATCCAGCGCCGGGGCGCCTGGTACAACCTCGCCACCCACCTGCCGTGGATCGGTGAGCGCACGCGCGGGCTCCAGGACGGGCACATCGAATACTTCCGCGGCATTGCCAACCCGGTCGCCGTCAAGGTGGGCCCGACGACGGACGCGGCCTACCTCAGGGATCTCTGCCGCATCCTCAATCCGGAGAATATTCCGGGCCGGCTGTCGCTGATCCATCGTCTGGGCGCGAAGAACGTCGAGGACAAACTGCCAGGCCTCATCCATGCCATCCGTGACTGTGGAGCGTCGGTCGTGTGGATCTGTGATCCGATGCACGGCAATACCGAGAGCACCAAGACGGGGGTCAAGACCCGGCGCTTCGACAACATCCTCGCCGAGATCGAGTCGTCCTTCCGCATCCATCGGGAACTCGGTTCGGTGCTGGGCGGCGTGCACCTCGAGATGACCGGCGACAATGTCACGGAATGCACCGGCGGCGCCCGCGGCCTCAGCGACGAGGACCTCGCCCGAGCCTATCTCTCGACCGTCGATCCGCGCCTGAACTACGAGCAGGCGCTTGAGGTCGCCATGCGAATCGCCCGTTCGAACCTGAAGCGCTAGTCGGGTTCAGGCGCGCGAGGAACTCGCGCAGTTCGAGCGCAGAGGCAGGTCGTGAGGCACCCGGGGACAGTCCGTCCAGGGAAAACGGCCCGATCGCCACACGGATGAGCCGCAAGGTGGGTAGGCCAACGGCGGCCGTCATGCGCCGGACCTGCCGGTTACGGCCCTCTTGAATGCGCAACTCCAGCCAATCGGTCGGAACCGACAGCCGATGACGGATCGGCGGATCGCGTGGCCAAAGGGTGGTGGGCTCCCGAAGCGCGCGTGCCCGATCCCCAGCGTATGCTGCGCTCCTATGCCCAGTCGGCGGCGACGCTGAACCTGCTGCGCGCCTTTGCGCAGGGCGGCTATGCGAACCTGCACCAGGTGCACCGCTGGACCCATGACTTCATGGGCCGCAGCCCTT
>CAXBRZ010000351.1:0-3050 GCA_963978075.1 uncultured bacterium
TGAGGGAGGCGATGTCGGCCACGTGCGCTAGCAGCCGGAGCTCGATCTGCGAGTAGTCGGCACTGAGCAGCTGGTGGCCCTTCTCGGCGATGAAGGCCTCGCGGATCTTGCGGCCTTCCTCGGTGCGCACCGGGATGTTCTGCAGGTTGGGGTCGGTCGAGGCGAGGCGGCCCGTCGCGGCGCCGGCAGAGGCGGCCGAGCCGAGCGCGCAAAGGCCGAGCCATGCGGCAATCTGCATTCGTCGCAACATCACGCATTCCCCCATCGGGTCTGACGATTCGCCCGACTGACACAAAGATGCTACGTCTCGCGCACAGGACTGGCAAACGCGGCGTGGCGACCCGACGCTACGCGGGCGCAAGATCGCGGGGGACAATCGCATCGTGCAGGCTCTGATCCCGCAGAGCGCCGGCGCCGTCCGCAGCGGCGCGCCCTCCAACGGCGACTTTCGAGCCCTCGTTGCTGCCGTGACGCCTCTGACCTGCGACGCGCCCGCAGGCCTGCAAAGAGACTTGCGCGTAAAGCCAAGAGGGCAGGACAGACAGGCATTGGCCGAGCGGGTCGTTGGACCTCAGCCCCTAGGCCGGTCGTACTTGACGCAAGTTGCTTGGGTGGCGCGCCAGGCCGAGGACTTTTGGGCGACGGGGCGCACAGGGTTGTCGGTCTCCCCGTAGAATGTCCCTCCGGATCGGGCACCGCGGGGGAGTCATGGCGTTCAAGGCATCATTGCGCGGCGCGCTCGCCGTCCTCGTATTGGTAATCAGTATCCCTGCGGCGTTGTCGGCGCCGCCGCCCTCGGTCGATCCTGCCGTGCTCGCGCGCATCCGCGACGCGGCGCTGCAGGACGGCTGGGCGTACCCGCACCTCGCCGAATTGACCGACAGCATCGGACCTCGACTGTCGGGTTCCGCCGGCCTCGAGGCGGCCGTGGACCAGGTGGCGTCGCTCATGCGCACGCTCGGCGCACGCGTCAGCCTGCAGCCGACCTTGGTGCCGCACTGGACGCGCGGGGTGGAGCAGGGCGCGCTCGTGCGCTATCCCGGCCAGCCGCGCGGCGTGACCCAGGGGCTGCACCTGACGGCGCTCGGGGACTCGGGAGCAACGGTGCCCGAGGGCGTCACGGCCGACGTAATGGTTGTGCACAGCGTGGAGGAACTCAGCGCAAGGTCCGCCGAGGTGCGCGGCCGTATCGTGCTCATCAACCGGCGCTTCAACCAGCATTTGGCCGACAATGGCTACGCAGGCCAGGCCTACGGCGAGGCCGGCGAGGCCCGTTTCGTCGGGCCCATGACCGCCAGCAAACTCGGTGCGGTCGCAACCCTCGTGCGCTCGGTGGGTCACGCCAGCTATCGTCTCCCGCATACAGGCGCCACCGACTGGGACGAGGGCGAGGCGCCTGCGCCCGCCGCGGCCGTCACGGCGGAGGATGCGGATCTCATCGACCGGCTGGCCGCCCGCGGTCCTGTCACGGCGCACGTGACGCTCACGCCGACCCGCGGGGTGGACACGCCGAGCGCCAACGTGGTGGCGGATTGGCCGGGCCGAGAGCATCCCGAAGAGGTGGTCGTGGTGGGCGGACACCTCGATTCCTGGGATCTGGGCACCGGCGCGGTCGACGACGGGGCCGGCGTGATGTCGACGGCTGCCGTGATCGAGACGCTGGCGCGCCTCAACCTGCATCCACGCCGCACGATCCGTTTCGTGGCCTTCACCAACGAGGAAAACGGTGGCCGTGGCGGGCTTGCCTACGCCGCCGCGGTGCGCGACGGCCCCGGCCGCCAGGTGGCCGCCATCGAGTGTGACCTTGGGGCCGGTCGCGCGCTCGGGGTGCAGGCCGCGGTGACGGCGGCCGGCATGACGGCGTTGAAGGAAGTGGCGCATGCGCTGGAGCCCATGGGGGCCACGGTGCTGGTCCAGCGCGACGGCGTGGTGGGGTCCGACATCCGCCCGCTGCAGCAGATGGGGGTGCCGGGATTTGCACCGCTTTTGGACGCGCGACACTACTTCGACTACCACCACACCGCCGCCGATACGCTGGACAAGGTGAAGCCCGAAGAGTTGCGCTCGCAGGTGGCAACGCTCGCGGTGCTTGCCTACTTCCTCGCCGAAAGCTCCGAGACGCTCGTCTCGGTGCCGGTGCAGAAGGGCGAATGAGCTCCGACGTCCACAGCAAGGATCACCCTACACGCGGCTATCTCATCTTCGCGGCGTCGCTCTCGCTGCTGCCGGTGATGGATGCGATCGCGAAACTCCTGTCCACGCGCCTGCCGGTGGTGGAGATCGTCTGGGCGCGGCATGTCGTGTACGCCGTGGCCATCGTGCCGCTGACGCTGTGGCAGTTGGGCCTTGCGGGCTTGCGGCCACGCCACCCGTGGTGGCAACTGGCGCGCGGTGGCTGCATGTGTCTCGCCTCGGGATGCTTTTTCCTTGCGGTCTCGCGCATGCCGGTCGCGGATGCGATGGCGATCTTTCTGGCCTATCCGGTCGTGCTGCTGCCCTTGTCAGCGCTGCTGCTGGGCTAGCGTCCCACCCGGCGACAGTGGGCGATGGTGTTCTGCGGCTTCGTCGGCGCCATGCTGGTCGTGCGGCCTACCCTGCATGGGCTTGCTGCGGGCGCTGCTGTGCCTCGCCACTCGCCGGCATCAGCGCCAGCAGGGCCCGGGCCAGCTCCGCTTCGCGCAGCAGCCGCTCCAGCGTGCGGTTGTGGCGCTTCTGATCGGGCCGGCTGGTGGCGCAGCCGCGGTGCAGCTCCAGGTAGAGCTCGTCCCGCCAGACCGGCAGCCGCGGCGCCAGCGGCTCCAGCTGCGCCAGGTGCTCGCGCAGACCGCCGTGCCGCAGGGGCGCCATCGCCGGCTGCTGCTGCCAGAGAGCCAGTTGCTCCAGCATCTCCGCGGTGGGCCCGCCGCCGTGATCCCCCACCCCCGGCAGCCACAGCAGCTCCTCCACGCCGCTGACCCGCTGCCAGTCCAGGCGTTGTGTCTCGATCGCCAGCGGGTCACCGTCGGTGCCGATCGGGGCTGTCATCAGGGCCAGGAGCTCGGCACCGCAGC
>CAXBRZ010000352.1:0-3047 GCA_963978075.1 uncultured bacterium
GTGCGCGCCTCGTGGATGTGCGCCACACCGGCGGCGAGTATTCCTGCGCGAGCGGGCGCAAGCGCAGCGGCCTGCGCGTCCTCACGGTCGGCACCGATTGCGCGCTCGGCAAGAAGTACACGGCGCTCGCGCTCACCCGCGAGCTTGCGTCCCGCGGCGTCGACGCCACCTTCCGTGCCACCGGGCAGACCGGCATCATGATCGCCGGCGAAGGTGTGCCGATGGACCGTACGATTTCGGACTTCACGGCGGGCGCTGCCGAAACGCTCTCACCGGACGCCCCGCCGACGCACTGGGACGTGATCGAAGGCCAGGGCTCCTTGTACCATCCGGCCTACGCGGCGGTGACGCTCGGCCTCCTGCACGGATCGCAACCGGATGCGCTGGTGCTGTGCCACGATCCCACCCGCACCACCATCGGCGACTATCCGGACTATCCGATTCCGGACCTCAAGGAGGCGATCGAGGCCTACCTCCAGGCGGCACGCCTGACGAACCGGGCGGTCCGCTGCGTGGGCCTCAGCATCAATTCCTCGGCCCTCGACGATGCGGCGTGGGAGGCGTATCGGGCGGCCACGTCGGCCAGGCTCGGCCTGCCCGTGTGCGATCCGCTGCGCGGCGGCCTTGCGCCGCTTGCCGACCGGCTGCTCGCTTCATGATTCGCTGCACGGTCGAGATCGAACGCTGGGAGATGATCGAGGTGTTCGCCACCTCGCGCGATGCCATCACCCATATTCCGGTCATTCTGGTGACGCTCACCGGTGTCGGCGGCCATGTCGGACGCGGCGAGGCGGCGGGCGTCGATTACGCAGGTGAGACGCCGGAGGGAATGGCCGCGCAGGTCCGCTCCGTTGCCGACCATCTGCACGCGGCCATCACCACGCACGAGCTGCAGGCGCTGCTGCCCGCGGGCGGCGCACGCAATGCGCTGGATTGCGCGTTGTGGGACCTGCGTGCGAAGGAGAGCGGCGTGCCGGTCGCCGAGCGGGCGGGCCTCGCGCCGCTGCGGCCGGTGCGCACCGTGCTCACGCTCGGGCTTGCCGACGAGGCCGATACCCGGCGCAAGGCACGCGAGTCGCGTCGCTACCCGGACCTGAAACTCAAGCTCGATGCCGACCGTCACCTTGATGTTGTGCGTATCGTGCGCGAGGAACACCCCGACGCACGAATTGTGGTCGATGCCAACCAGGCGTGGGACCGCGCGCTGTTGGACCGGCTCGAGCCTGCCCTGCGCTCGTACGGCGTCGAGATGATCGAGCAGCCCGTGAGGCACGGCGAGGATGCGAGCCTCGACGGATACACGGGACACATCCCGCTCGCGGCGGACGAATCCTGCGTCGACCGCTCCTCGTTCGCCGAACTCGCAGGACGCTACCGTTTCATCAACATCAAGCTCGACAAATGCGGCGGGCTCACCGAAGCCCTCTCCATGGTGGCCGCCGCACCCGCCCACGGTTTCGGACTCATGGTGGGGAACATGTGCGGCACGTCGCTGGCCATGGCGCCGGGCATGCTCATCGCCCAGTCCTGCACGCATGTCGACCTCGACGGTCCGTTGCTGCAGCGCCTTGACCGTGACCACCCCATCCGCTTTGTCGAGGGGATGATGTCGGTTCCGGAACGGGCGCTGTGGGGTTGATCCTCAGCTCACCTGTATCGCATGCAGGCTGATGGTGCCGAGTTCGTAACCGGTGTGGACGACGCGCGCGTTCTCGCCTGGCATGGCAGTGCCAAGGACATACAGCAACGGCAGGTAATGGTCCGGCGTCGGCACGGCGGTCGGTCCCGCTGACGGAAACGCCGAGGGCTCCGCCAGAGATTCGAAGTCGCGGGCACTGAGGCGTTCAACCACCCAATGGTCGAACTCAAGCGCCCAGGCAGGCGTGGGTGAGCGGCCCTGCCAGTCGACACGGCCGAGGTTGTGCACGATGCCGCCGCTGCCAAGGACAAGGACGCCGCTGTCCCGCAGCGTCTGCAGTGCGCGGCCGATCCGCAACGCATCGCGCCACGGGCGCGTTGCATCGACGCTGAGTTGCACCACCGGAATGTCCGCCTGCGGGTACACGTGTTTCAGGACCGACCAGGTGCCGTGATCGATTCCCCAATCGGTGCGCGCGGTGGCGCCGAAGTCGCGCAGGCAGCCGACCACCTCGCTTGCAAGGGCAGGGTCGCCCGGTGCCGGATACTGCTGGCGGAAAAGGACTTCGGGGAATCCACCAAAGTCGTGGATGGTTTTCGGTGCGGCTTCGCCGGTGACGAAGGTGCCACGTGTGTACCAGTGCGCCGAGACCGAGAGGATCGCGCGCGGCCGTCCGAGCGCCTCGCCGAGCGACCGCCAGGCGCGCGTGTGCTCGTTGTCCGCCACGGCATTCATGGGGCTGCCATGACTGAGGAACAGGGCGGGCATTCGAATCGGGGCCGTTGGTCGGTCAGTCATCACGTATTCCTACGGGGATGGATCGGCGCCATCTTAGGCATCTCGCCGTGCAGAACCGATCCGCACTCTCCGTCATCAGGACCGCGCGCGCAGAAATGCCTGCTGGTGGAAGGCGGCCTGCCGTGCTTCGTGCCGGTGTGCCGGCCCCACCGGACAGGCAGATCGCGCCATGCAGCCTGTCGCAAGACACAGGTTGTCGACGCGGCCGCGAAGATGTCCAACGCAGCGCGCCACCTCGAATCCTTGTGCGCTGAACGCACCGACAGGACACGTGCCAAGGCACGGCTTGCCGGCACAGTTCTCGCAGGGCGACGGCACCGAGGGCAGCGGTGGCAGGTCGACGTGCTCGCCGAGTGCGAGACGCTCGAGCAGGATCGCGCCGTGCTGAAGCAACACGCCTTGGCATTGGCATTACACCCATCGATGGCCAAGCTGTGCTGGCTTTGATCGACAAAATCGCTGCGACACCGCAAGCTGATCTCGAGCGCGTGCGCGCGCTGCTCGATGATGGCAAGGGCGGCAAGTAAGACAAATCAAGAAGGAGATAAACAATGCCCCATGATGCAAAAGAAGGCACGCACTGGCACGAACCGAAAGCCGGCGAAAACGC
>CAXBRZ010000353.1:0-3024 GCA_963978075.1 uncultured bacterium
AGGCGCAGCTCCTGCGAAAACTGGTGCAGTTCAGCGTGCGCTCGGTCAGTGACGGCGTCAGCGTAGGAAGTTGGAACTTCAGGTCCTGAAGGATCCCCATAGCCGCCGAAGTAGTAGGCTCCTGCCTCGTTGGTCTGATCAATGACGGCGCGATCGTCCCGCTCTGCAACCGAGGTAATACTGGTGAGCGTGACAGACGGCCAGTGCTGATCGATCCTCAGAGCGCCAATCTTGAGAGTTTCCTCAAACGGCTGGGCCATCAACTTGCCGTTACGGAGAACGCCGTTCGACGGATTCGACAGCGCAACATAAAACATCGGCGAATCGCGCTGATGCATGGACTGGTAACTGAACGAGGGCCGGATCGACAATGATTCGTTCGGTTCATAGGCCACGCTGGCACGCAACGCGCTCAAAGCAGTGCGATTGGCATTTTGCTGAACCGTTTCCCCCGTAAACGGATTCACACGATCGACGTATCCTCCCTCTTCGCGTACGAAGGCAGCAATACGTACGCCCAGCACGCCGGGTAGGACAGGCGTTGCCGCGATCCCTTGCGCACCGCGCAGCGCCCCACCCCTCTCAATCGCCCCAAGTTCTACGGCACCCATGTAGGACGGGTTGCGAGTGTCGGCACTACGCGGCACAAACCGCAGCGCACCTCCCTCCGCTCCGGCACCGAATTCAACACCCTGCGGCCCGCGCAGGATTTCCAACCGTTCCAGGTCGAACAGGACGGGAAAGGGCGTCGTGAACATCGAGTGCGGGGTCAGCGCATCAAACAGGGGTGTGTCGCCGAGATAGACGACCGTGGTCGTGCCACTGCGTTCGGCGGCGATGCCACGAATGTCAAAATGGTTGTACAGTCCCGCACCCCACTGGGAACTGACCGCGTAATCCACACCTGGCAGACGGGACAGGACCTCGTCCGCCCGAACCATGCCGAATGCATCATGCTCCGCGAGGTTCACGACACGGGCACTCACGGGCACTGCTAGGAGCGCCTGCTCCCGGTGGCTCGCGACCACAACCACCTCGTCAAGCGACGCTGGTTTGGCTGCGCTGGTGGGTACTCTTTCGCGCGGCGTCAGCCGCACAGCTCCCGGACGCAGCAGATCAAACGCGATATCGGTATCCGCTAGCATCTGTCGCAGCGCCTCCAGCGCAGGCAGTCCGGCACTGACGGGCGAACTGCGTCGGTGGGCAATGACGGTGCCTACGTACAGGATCTGCAGTTCGGTCTGTTCCGCCAACGCGACCAGTGCCGTTTCAAGCGGCTGCGCCGCGATCGGCGTCTGCACCGCTCTCACCGCTGCCTGTGCCGGCGCCAGAACCACGGCCCACAAGGACATCATGAGCGTCACCAACAGCCTGCGGCGTCCGAGCCGATCAAGACGGCTGCACAACCCTTCCTTGCGCAGGCGAAAACTACTCAAAGGGCCGGGCTCCCTGCCCGTACGCGCGCGGAATTTGCGCGCCTTAACTCGACGGTTGAGCCGGTGGCCCGTATCTCAACACCTAGGGTCGCCTGCAGGAAGGCCAGAAACGTTTCGCTGTCGGACACATTGAACACCCCGCCGATACGCATCCGCGCAAGCGCAGGATCCACCACCCGGATGGGATGCGCGGCGTAGAGGTTGTATTCCTCGACGACTTCCGCCAGCGTCATATCACGCGCGATTAGTTGGCCATGCTGCCAGGCACTGACGACCGCCTGATCGATATCCACAGGGCGCGAGACCTGCCCCTGCGACACCTGCACTTGTTCACCGGCGTTGAGCGAGCGTACGGCCGACGTCTCATGGGATCCCTCCTCCTCCAACGCCAGAGAATCGGCATACACAATGATCCGACCTTCGATCAGGCTGACACGTTCGCCATGGTCCTCGATGCGGACATCAAATTTCGTCCCGGTAGCAACAACGCTCGCGTCACCCGCGAGCACCCGGAAACGCCTGCCGTCCCCTTTCGCGACGTGGAAAAACGCACGCCCGCGGTCCAACCTTATCAATCGCTCCTCTGGCGAATAACGCACCGTCACCTCCGCCTCACTGGCGAGCGTGACCTCGGACCCGTCCTCCAGTACATGGACAGGCCGCGCGCCATGCGGCGCAACCCAACGCACTTCACGGGTCGCGGTTGAGCGCAACCAGACGCTGACCATGAGGATGCCAAGCACCAGCGCAAAACCAGCCGCGGCTACCAGACTGAAGCGGCGCAGGGGCGGCACGTCGGTATCGGGCTGAGGCTCTTCCCGAAGCTTTGGTGCGGTCGCTGTGGCAGCAACGCGCAGGTAGGCGTCGGCATGATCGGGGGAGGCCTGCAGCCAGGCAAAAAACGCCAGTTCGGTTTCTGCCGGCCGGCCCGGCGCACGCAGACGATCCCACCACATCTGGGCTTCTGCGCGCACGATCTCAGGCAATGGTTGCGGATTTGCCAACGGTGACCCCAAGCGATGTCCGCCGCGCCCCCTCGGGCCCGCAGTCCGGTCACCCTGAGGATCCTGCAGAAGCCGCCGTCCCGCCGTTCGGCAGCCCTGCGCGGGCAATCGCCCCGGCCAGACCCACCGGCGGTGGCACCGAAACGAAACTGGCGGAGAGTGAGGGATTCGAACCCTCGAGGGACTTTTGGTCCCTACGCCCTTAGCAGGGGCGCGCCTTCGACCACTCGGCCAACTCTCCGGACAACGGGATCTTTCCGGCGGTGGGGATGATACTGGTGTAGTGGAACCCCGGTCAAAAAGAATGCCCGGGCAGCGCCTTCCAACCCGATCCTTCAGGTCGTCGGAGGCGTCTCGTCCCCGTCATCGCCTTCGCGGCGGATCCGGTCGAAAATCTCTTCGCGGTGCACTGCAACGTCGCGGGGCGCATCAACGCCGATTCGCACCTGGTTGCCCTTCACGCCCAGCACGGTGACGGTTACCTTGTCACCGATCATCACAGTTTCCCCGACAGATCGGAAGAGCACACGTCTGAACTCCAGTCACTGACCAATCTCGTATGCCGTCTTCTGCTTGAAAAAAAA
>CAXBRZ010000354.1:0-3010 GCA_963978075.1 uncultured bacterium
GAGGTGCTCGCCGAAGGTCATCGTCGTGTCTTGGAACAGATCGTCGTTGGGTTGCTTGGCCATGACCTTCGTCAGCTGCAAAAAAATGATGGGGGATGGTCGCATGATTGGCGGCGCCGGGTCAGGTTGATTGCGGCATGGGCGCGCTTGTTTGCGGCGTGAGAGGGCGCCTGGTCGAGGCGGATGGAGGGGCGTCTCTGCGAGCCGTTACGTGCTGCCGGTTCCCGCGAATGGATCTTCGATGGAACCATGGACGCGACAGGACTCTCGCAACTGTCGCAAGGCATCGGTGGCGACGTAGCTGCGTCCACGCGCCTCACCTTGCGCGATGAGGAAACCTTCCCGGACGAGTGCCTTGAGGTCCGTTTGCGCCACCTGGGCTGAAACCTCGGACACCCGTCGGTAGATCGGATTGCGAACGCGCCGACCGGTTGCCGCATCCATGAGTGCGTGAACGGCACGCGATGGCAGTCTGCGTCGCGCCGTTTCGGTCTCGAGCAAGTCCCAGAGCGCACTCGCCTCCCGTTGTCGCTCCAGCAACGTGCGGGCCTGGAAGTAGTGGGCGGTCAGGCAGAACTTGATCCAAGGCAAGGCGGAGTTGTTGGGGCGCCATTGGCCTTGGCCGACGGTGGCGAGCACCGCGTAAGAGTCGGTGGAATTCCGGCCAACGTATTCCTCGATGCTCGAGAACCGCGGATCCAGTATGCCCTCCCGCGCCAGCAGGAAAGTCTGCAGGGCGCGCGCCATGCGTCCATTGCCATCACGGAAGGGATGGATCATGGCAAGGTTCAGGTGTGCCATCGCGGCGCGGACAATGACTGGCGTGGCATTGCGCTCGTTCAACTCATCGATCAGCGCGGCCATCAGTTCGGGCACGCGCTCTGCATCGGGAGCTTCGTACACGGTCCGTCCGGTGGGCATGTGCGTCACATGCACCGGTCCCGTTCGCAGACGGCCGGGACTCTTGCCGAGGTCGTACTTCATCATCATGAAGTGCAACCCGAGCAGCGTGCCGAGGTTGTGGTCGAAGCGGGTGTCTCTGGACAACTGGATGATGTAGTCCATCGCGTCACGGTGACCGGACAGGGCGATCCAGTTCTCGTCCGAGGGATCGTCAGGCACGTCGTATTCAACAACGGCGATGGCGTCGTCCAGCGTGGCTCTGACGCCCTCCATGGTGTTGGAGGCGTGGATGACGCGTGCGTAGGCCATCCGCGCCAGAAAACCGTTCCACCGGTTCAGGTTGTCGCTGAGGGAAAACCGCAGGTTTCTGCGAAGAGTCTCAATTAATTCAATTACTTGAAGGTACTGATCCGGCAGATGGGGAGCCTTGAACAGCATGGGGAAGCCTCTGGCTTCATCAATTGATTCATCGATAATAACATTACTTATAAATGAATATATCAATATATCGATATATGGCGATCTGCGGGCCGACGCTGTAGCCCGGATGGATTTGGTGCCAGTCGCTGGCGCGTCCCGGCAAAGGATAGAAAAAATAGTTCCAAAAATAAACTATTGGTACTAATATTGACATTCATGGACACTGCAACAACGACCGAACGAGCGCTCGCTGCCTTCCAGGCAGCCGGGGGAATGCTCCGGTCGTGCGAGCTGTTCCGTCAGGGAATTCATCCGTCAAAGCTGTACGAGCTGGTCGAGACGGGCAGGGTCACCCGGCTCGCCCGTGGTCTGTACCGACTCGAGTCCGCTGAGGAATGCTCATATCCCGATCTTGCGATGGTGGCTGCCAAGTCGACCGACGTCGTGGTGTGTCTCGTGTCGGCCCTCGCCTTTCATGAAATCACCACCCAGATTCCGCGCGTCGTCCAACTGGCGGTTCCCCGCGGTCACTACGCCGGTCTCAGGCTGACCTTTCCACCCGTCTCGGTCTACCGGTTCGATGCAGCCACTTTCGAGGAAGGCATCGAATCGCATTCGATCGAGGCGGCCCGCATACGAGTCTTCAGTGTCGCGCGAACCCTGGTCGATTGCTTCAAGTACCGCAACAAGATCGGTCTTGATGTTGCTGTTGAGGCGCTGCGGTTCGCCCGATCTCGCTTCAACGTCAGCAACAGGGAAATCCTGCATTTTGCGAGGCGGCTGCGGCAGGAGAGGGTGATGGGTCCCTATCTTGAGGCGATCCCATGAGCCGGCAGGACCCTCACGTCGCGTCGGCGCTGGCGCGTTTGCGTAACCTCGCCGGCGCCGGGAGCAACAGTTTCAACGACATCCTGCAGCGGTATGTTATCGAGCGGTTCCTTGCCCGTATCGCGTTGCTGCCCGATGCCGAATCCGTCCTGCTGAAGGGCGCCCTCATGCTCCGTGTCTGGGGACTGCAACGGGCCAGACCCACAATGGATATCGATCTGCTTCGGCGCGGCGCTGCGGATCAGGCCACACTGGTGGACCTGGTGAGGCGTTGCCGACCATGCAGGAGGTAGGAGATGTCGTTGCCTTCGACGCAGCGACCATCGTCGCAGAGTCGATCACGGAACAAGCAGAGCATGTAGGTACACGCATCCGCCTGACCGCGCGCATGGGGAATGTGCGCCAGCGCATTCAGATTGACTTTGGGGTGGGCGACTCGGTCGTTCCAGCTCCGCTGGCTATCGAATTCCCACTGCTGCTGGGCGGTGCGCCCATCCGCCTCGCGGCCTACCCGGCTGAGGCCGCCATTGCAGAGAAATTTCACGTGATGGTGGTGCGTGATACGCGCAACAGCCGCATGAAGGATTTCTACGATGTATGGATGTTGTCCAAAAATTGTTCGTTCCACGCCCCAATCCTTCGCGCCGCAATTCTTGCCACGTTTGGGCGTCGTGGTACGCCGGTGCCGGAAGCGGTGCCGGTTGCGCTGACAAACGAGTTTTATGCCTCACCGAGCCAATCAGCCCAATGGTCTGCCTTTACCCGACGCATTGGTGAAACCGAACTGGCGGGGCAATTTCCGCTGGTTGTCGAGGCGGTGCGCACTTTCATCATGCCGGCACTGTGCGACCCGAGTGTC
>CAXBRZ010000355.1:0-2994 GCA_963978075.1 uncultured bacterium
AAGATGACGCACCCGTACGCCTCTAGTGCAGGATCATCCTGCAGTAGGCGCGACAGAATGCCTTCCGTGACCACTTCGATGCGGGTGGCCGACGAGATTCGGGATTCAAGGCGCATGCGGTAGCCGACCCGCTGCCCGACCACCTCCCTGAGGACTTCGGCCATGCGCGTCGCCACCGCGCGCGCCGCGATCCGGCGCGGTTCGAGCATGAGAATCCGCCGCCGCGCAAGCCAAGGCGCCTGCAACAGCAGCAGCAGCGGAACGACCGTGCTTTTGCCGGCGCCTGGAGGGGCCTCGAGTACCGCCTGGCCGGCACGCGCGAGGGCGTCCTGCAGCGGCCCGGCGACTGCGAGTATCGGAAGGTCGGGGAGGGACACAGCACTCAAGGCGCGAACTGCAGCCTCTTGTGAAGTTCTCGGCGTACCCACCAGCCGGCGATGAGGGCTTGCAGCACCACCGTGGTGACCGACAGATGCCAGAGGGTTTCAAGTTGCAACCCCGGAGCGCGGGAGAGGTACAGGGCCGGCAGCGCGAAAGTCACCAATCGCGTGGCACTGGCCAGCACCGACGGCCACGTGTTGCCCAGCGCCTGAAACAAGCCGGAGCAGGCGAAAATGAAACCGCTGAACATGAAATTCCAGGACACCACGTGCAGGAATTCAAGTCCGGTGGCGACGGTCCGTGAATCGGTCGTGAAGAATCCGATCAGCACGTCGCCCCGCCACTGGCACAGTGCCATCATTAGACCCATCGTGACCGCACCGATCAGCACACCGTCACGAAAGGTCTGGCGCACACGCTCGGCCGAGCGGGCACCGAAGTTCTGCGCCGCGACCGGCGCGATGGCGAAAGAGACGGCCATCGCGGGCAGGAAGAAGGTCTGCATGACGCGAACGCCGATGCCGAAACCCGCCTGTGCGGTGGGTCCGAAGTCGCGGATCACGGAATAGACCACGATCTGGTAGGCAAACAACAATCCGAACTCCGCACCCGATGGAAGTCCGATGTTGAGAATCTGTTTCCAGGTGTCCAAACGCGGCTGCCAAAGCTCCGGATGAAACTCGACGTATTTCTCAAGCTTCAGGTAGTAGTAGGTCAGAAGGCCGGTGCCGACCACGACCGCGATCGTGCTGGCCAGTCCCGCACCTGCGACGCCCATCGCATGTCCGGTGCCGACACCGGCGATCAGAACCGGGGCGAGAACGACATTGACGAGGACAGTCACCATCTGAACGGTCATGGTCGGTCCCACGATACCGGTACCACGTAGCGCCGAGACCAGTGCCACCATCGCAAACTGCAGGGCAAGTCCTGGAATGAACCAGCGCAGGTAGGCTTCGCCGGCGGCCTTGGTGGCGGCATCCGCCCCGAGCGTATGCATGTAGGGTCCAAGGAGCAGGTAGCCGCCCACCAGCGCGATGCCCGAACACAAGCCTGCGAGCACCAGGGACTGGTTGAAGACGAGATTGGCGCCCTCCCGATCCTTCGCGCCCACCGCGCGCGCGATCAATGCGACCGTGCCCACTGAAAAAACCTGCGTGAGCGCCATGACGGCCAGGGCATACGTGGCCGCGGTGCCGACACCCGCGACGGCCGCGTCGCCGAGTTTGGACACGTAGTACAGGTCGACGAGGTAATAGAGCGTCTGGACGAGCATGCCGATGACCATCGGTGTGGCCATGGTCAGAAGGTGGCGCGCAATGGAGCCTTGCGTCAGATCCTTCATCGGGTTGCTCCGAATCCGTTGCGGTACGGGTCGTCCGGATCCAGCACGAGGGTCAGTTCGGCGGTGATGTAAGCGCTGCCCGTGATGGTCGGAATGATCGAGTCCTGCGAAACGTCCGCGCGGCCTTCAAAGACGCTGCCGACGATGCTTTCCTGACGCCAGACCTGACCCTTTGCCAATTTGCCGCCTGCGATCAGGCACGCCAGTTTCGCACTGGTACCGGTGCCACACGGGGAGCGGTCATACGCACGGCCTGGGCAGAGGACGAAATTGCGGCTGTCGATACCGGGCGTTGGCGAGGGCGCAAAGAGCTCGATGTGGTCGATTTCCGCGCCACCGTCACCGGTAATGCCTGCGGCCACGAGCGCGTCCTTGAGGGCCACCGTGTAATCGACGAGCGAGTCGACGCGGCTTAACTCGAGGAGCTGGCCGTGGTCTTCGCACAGGAAGAACCAGTTGCCGCCCCAGGCGACATCTCCATGAACCCTGCCGAAGCCTGGAACGTCCACCTCGACGGCCGCACGGGTCCGTCGTGCCGGAACATTGCGTACGGACACCCGGCCATCAGGATGCAATTGCGTCGTGACGGTGCCGACGGGCGTTTCGATGCGGTGGACGCCGGGGTCGAGTCGTCCAAGGTGGGCGAGGGTCCGCACGAGTCCGATGGTGCCGTGGCCGCACATGCCGAGGTAGCCGACGTTGTTGAAGAAGATCACGCCGGCAGTCGAAGAAGGATCGGTGGGCGTCGTCAGCAATGCGCCGACGAGCACGTCGTTGCCGCGGGGCTCGTTGCAGACTGCCGAGCGGAACTGGTCGTGGTGACGTCGGAACTGCTCGAGGCGTTCCGCCATGGAACCCGTCAGGGAAGGTCCGCCTTCCAGCACGACCCGGGTCGGCTCTCCACCGGTGTGTGAATCGACGGCGATTACCCGCTGCATGGCTCTGGCTCCCAATCCGCGGACAACGCCCGCCACGCGATCAATTCTGCGCTATTGCAGCGTGGCTTCCAAAGGCCGGCGTGGTTTTTTGTGTCTCGACGGCTGCCGTGCGCCAACCGCGCTACACTCTTTGCGTATGGGCAGGCATCTGGTCGCCATTGTGTTGCTGCTTGCGCTGGCGGGTTGCGGCGGTGCGCCCGCGATGAAACCGCAGGCGACGAACGTGCAAGCCACAGTGCGCCCGGTCGCTCCACGGGCGCAGGCGGCGGCCTTGGCAGAGGTTCTGGTCGGTGCACCAGATCGGAAGAGCACACGTCTGAACTCCAGTCA
>CAXBRZ010000356.1:0-2980 GCA_963978075.1 uncultured bacterium
ACGAAGTGGAACTCGCTGCCCACATCAATGCCGGCAGCGTTCTGATGGACCTGTGACAGTTGCGGTGGCAACTGGTCACGACGAGGCTGAGACGACGACATGGGAATACTCCTCCGGGGCGTCCTGACGGCGAAGGCTCGATCTGTGGCGGTCTCTTGAACGGGATCGCTGCGCGGCGAAAGCGAATCCGCCTCCGCCCTCGAAATCGGCCGGTCGAAAAACATCACCATCGCGAACTTCCACGGGGATGCCCTGCAGTCGCTGGCCGGGACACGGGCCGTCGAAACAACGACCTTCCAAGGGCGTGAAGAGGGCAGCATGCGAACTGCACACTATCGCCTGCCCGTCTGCCGTCATGAAACGACCCGGGATCAGATCAAGCGGGTGACCGGCGTGCGGGCAGCGGTTCACGTAGGCACGGATGCTGCCTGCCTTCTGGACCAAAAACGCCCTGAGCGGCCAATCCCCCTCGCCGATGCTGAAGCGCAAGGCGCCCGGGTCGGTCAGGTCGTCAAGCTGACAAATACGCATCGCTGGCTCAGCCGTTCAGGTCGAGCGCTTCGACACGCCGACGCAAACGCACCAGAAGCACAAGCCCCGGCGCGCCCGTGGCAAAGCAAAGCACGAAGAAGATCGGCCAGCCCACATGCGCAACGATGACCGCCGACACTGGCCCCACGAAAGTGCGGGACAACGCCGACAACGCTGACAGCAACGCAAACTGAAAGGCGCTGAAGCGTGCGTTGCACAGGGCCATCACGAACGCGCCAAAAATCGTGGCGGCCATCGACCCTGCCAGATTGTCGACGCCGACGGCGAGCACCATCACGCCGAGGTCGTGGCCCTTGAGGGCCAACAGCGAGTAGAGCAGGTTGGTCGATGCCTGCAGGATGCCGAACACGAAGAGCGAGCGGTACAGACCGAGGCGCGCAAACGCCAAGCCGCCGAGGACCGTCCCGACGATCGTGGCCGTGATGCTGGTGGTTTTCGCCACCGCCCCCACCTGCGCGGCGCTGAACCCGACCCCCTTGATCAGGAACGCAGTGGACAGCGACAACGCCGCCGCGTCCCCCAGTTTGTAGAGCACCACGAGCAGGAGGATCGAGACGACTCCCGGGCGCGAGAAGAATTCGCGGATGGGCTCGATGACGGCTTCCTGCAAGGTGCGTGGCGGCATCACCGCCACCTCGGGCTCCGGCGCCAAGAGGGTCAGGAGCGTCGTCGCTCCCATGACGGCCGCCATGCACAGATAAGTCGCCCGCCAACCGATCACTCCGGACAACACCATCGCGAGGGCGCCAGACACAAAAAAGGCAATGCGCCAGCCGATCTGCACCGCTGTCGAGCCTATTCCCCGCTCCTGCGGGCGCAGTGAATCGGTACGGTAGGCGTCGATGACGACATCCTGCGACGAGGAAAGAAAGGCGAGCAGCAGCGACAGCGCGGCAAACACATAGATCGCATCTCCCGGCGCCTGCAAGCCCAGAAGACCGATGACTAGGGCGACGAGCGCCTGCAAAACCACAATCCAGCCACGCCTTCGGCCGAGGAACGGTGGCACAAACCGGTCAAGCAACGGCGCCCAGAGGAACTTGAGGTTGTAGGGCAGGCCGACGAGCGTGAACCAGCCGATCGTCTTGATGTTGAGTCCCGTCTCCGCCAGCCAGCCTTGCAAAGTACCCTGCGAGAGCGCGAACGGAAGCCCCGAGGCGAACCCCAAGGTCAGCGCGGCAACCACCCGCCGGTTGCCCAGCAGATCCGCCAGACTCAGGGATCGCGCTTTCGCCTCAGAGGTCATAGTCGTAGTCCATCAAAAGCGGCGCATGATCGGAGAACCGCGTCTCTTTCCAGATGCAGGCAGTCCGTGCGCGTGCGGCCAGCGCCGCAGTGGTGATCTGGTAATCAATCCGCCACCCAACGTTCTTTGCCCAGGCCTGACCCCGGTTGGACCACCAGGTGTATTGGTCCGCCTCTGGATTCACCCGGCGGAATGCATCAACCCAGCCAAGTTCGTCGAACAGGCGATCCAGCCAGGCGCGCTCCTCGGGCAAAAAACCGGAATTCTTGAGGTTCCCTTTCCAGTTTTTGAGGTCGATCGGTTTGTGCGCGATATTGAAATCGCCGCACAAGACGACTTGGCGGCCCTCGCCGATCAGATTTCCAAGATGCGCCTCAAACTCGGCAAGACAGCGATATTTCGCCTCCTGACGCTCCGGCCCGGAGGACCCTGACGGCAGGTAGACCGAAACAACCGACAACGCTCCATAGCGGTACTCGAGGTATCGACCCTCGCGGTCGAACTCCGCCGATCCATAGCCGTACAAGACAGAGTCCGGCGGACGCCGCGCATAGATCGCCACACCGCTGTAGCCCTTCTTCTCGGCGTGCAGCCAGTGACTGGTATAACCCTCCGGCCGGAAGAGTGCTTCGGCGACATCCTCATCGCTGCATCGGGTCTCCTGCAGACACAGAACGTCGATGCCCTGGGTCGGCAGCCAGTCATAGAAACCCTTGCGCGCGGCAGAGCGGATTCCGTTGCAGTTCAGGGTGGCGATTCTCATGCCCCGATCATAGCAAGCGGACGCTTGTAGGTTGCCGGCCACCTGTCCCACACTAGGCCCATGGAAACCTACCAACGCGAATTTCTGGATCTCGCCCTTCGCCTCGGGGTACTGCGCTTTGGCCGCTACACCCTGAAATCCGGGCGGGAAAGCCCTTACTTCTTCAACGCCGGCCTGTTCGACACGGGCAGCGCCATCGCGGGACTTGGCCGGGCATACGCGGCCGCACTGAACCGATCGGGGCTCGAGTTTGATCTGCTCTTCGGCCCCGCCTACAAGGGCATTCCGCTCGTGGCGGCGACGGCGGCGGCGCTTTTCGAGCAGCACGGGCGCGACGTGCCGTTCTGCTTCAACCGCAAGGAAGCGAAGGATCACGGCGAAGGGGGACGCATTGTCGGCCGCGCGCTGGCAGGGCGAGT
>CAXBRZ010000357.1:0-2945 GCA_963978075.1 uncultured bacterium
ATGGAAAAGTGCTTGCACAATCTCGTGCCGGTTCCTACTTTGATACCTTGTCGTATTTGACGGAAGCATGTCGGGATTTATTTGTAACGAATCCAGCATTGATTCTTGATGGCGAATTATATACGACGGATATTCCCTTTGAAACCTTAGCAGGACTTATTAAAAAGAAAAAAGTAAGTGAATTAAAAGCACTTCTCAAAGACGCAGAAGAACTATTACTAGCAACCGATGAGGACCGCGAAGGTGAAGCAATCGCATGGCACCTCATGGAAGTTCTTCGCCCAAAGATTCCCGTCCGACGGATGGTCTTCAATGCGCTGATTTCCAACTCGGATGATCACCCCCGCAATCACGCCCTGATCGCCTGGAAAGATTCATGGCGACTGTCGCCCGCCTATGACCTCACGCCCACCGCACCGATCGCTCTCGATCGCCGGGATCTGGCGCTCACGATCGGCGACAGCGGTCGCTACGCCAATGCCCAAAACCTGCTGTCTCAGTCGCGGCGGTTCGGGCTCAGCCACGACGATGCGGCCACCATGCTCACGCAGATGGCGAAGCATGTGACTGACCGTTGGCAGGATGCGTGCCGCCGCGCCGGAGTCACCGATCGCGATTGCGAGCGAATTGCCGGCGCATTCGTCTACCCGGGCTTCTGGCTATCGACGCCTTAGAGCTCGAACGGGATGGGCAGTGCACGTCGGCGCTGCGCATTCCGGTCAAACAGCATTCTCTGCAATCACCTGCCGGTAATAGTGCGCGCTCGCCTTCGGCGTGCGCTCCTGCGTGTCGTAGTTCACGTGCACGATGCCAAAGCGCTTGGAGTAGCCGTGCGCCCATTCGAGGTTGTCGAGCAGACTCCAGACAAAATACCCACGGATGTCGGCCCCCTGCTCGATCGCGGCATGCACGGCGGCGAGATGCGATTCGAGGTAGGCCTTGCGCAGCGGATCCTCAATCCGTCCGCCTGAGGCCACCAGCGGGTCGTAGAACGCGCTGCCGTTCTCGGTGATGTACACCGGCGGATTGCCGTACTCGCGCGCAACACGCCACCGCAATTTCGGACACACACAAAAAAAAAACGCCGCCCGAAGGCGGCGTTTTCCTGACACGACACGCGACCGCTCAGGTCGAACCCGTGCGTCGCTGTTCCTCTTCCACCGGCTCGCTGCGGTAAACGACATAGGGGCGCGTGTCACCGCCGATCACCGACTCGTCAACGACCACCTTGTGGACGTTCTTGAGTCCAGGCAGTTCGTACATCGTATCCAGGAGCACATGCTCGAGGATCGTGCGCAGGCCGCGCGCGCCGGTCTTGCGGGCCAGTGCCTTGCGGGCCACGGCGCGCAGCGCCGGTTCCAGGAACTCCAGTTCGACGCCTTCCATGTCAAACAGCTTGCGGTACTGCTTGGTCAGCGCGTTCTTGGGTTCCATGAGGATCGAGATGAGCGCGCTCTCGTCCAGTTCCTCCAGCGTCGCCACCACAGGCAACCGGCCGACGAACTCGGGGATCAGGCCAAACTTGACGAGATCCTCGGGCTCGATGTTCTGCATGACGTTCAGGTTGACCGGCGCGTCCGCGTCGTTCGCCTTCACGGCCGAGGTGAAGCCGATGCCACCCTTCGTGGTGCGGTTGGAAATGATCTTCTCGATGCCGGCAAAGGCACCGCCGACGATGAAGAGGATGTTCGAGGTGTCGACCTGCAGGAACTCCTGCTGGGGATGCTTGCGCCCGCCCTGCGGCGGCACCGAGGCGACCGTGCCTTCGATCAGTTTCAGGAGGGCCTGCTGCACGCCTTCGCCCGACACGTCACGGGTGATCGACGGGTTGTCGCTCTTGCGGCTGATCTTGTCGATCTCGTCGATGTAGACGATCCCGGTCTGCGCCTTCTCGACGTCGTAATCGCACTTCTGCAACAGCTTCTGGATGATGTTCTCGACATCCTCGCCGACGTAGCCGGCTTCGGTCAGCGTCGTGGCATCGGCGATCGTGAACGGCACGTTCAAAAGGCGCGCCAGCGTCTCGGCCAACAGTGTCTTGCCAGAACCGGTGGGGCCGATCAGCAGGATATTGGACTTCTGCAGTTCGACTTCGTCGCCCTTGACCTTGCGCTCGCCCGGGGCGGTGCGCGTCTGCAAGCGCTTGTAATGGTTGTAGACAGCGACCGCCAGCACCTTCTTGGCGCGCTCCTGGCCGATGACGTACTCGTCAAGGACCTTCTTGATCTCGTGCGGCTTGGGCAGCTTGTCGCGGGACCGCTCCTGCTTCTCCTCGAGTTCCTCGCGGATGATGTCGTTGCACAGCTCGACGCATTCGTCGCAGACGAACACGGAGGGTCCTGCGATGAGTTTGCGCACCTCGTGCTGGCTCTTGCCGCAGAAGGAGCAGTACAGAAGCTTGCCGTCATCCTTGCCGCGTATGTCGTCGGTCATTCTCGTCCTCGCCTGTGGCGGAAGGGGCCCGTCACCGGGATCCTGTCCTCACCTCGGTATATAGCACGCGGCCCCGGCGCCTGCAAAAGCCCCGGGGCCGCAATGTGAACTGCGTCCGAATCGGCCAAGTCCTTGACCCACCTGGCAATGACGCATCAGGTCCCGGCGATTTCACCACGCCGCGTGAAGACGTGATCCACGAGCCCGTAGCTCTTGGCCGCCTCGGCACCCATGAAATTGTCACGGTCGGTGTCCCGGCCGATGGTCTCGATCGCCTGGCCGGTGTGCTTGGCGAGGATGCCGTTCAGGCGGGCGCGCAGGTCCAGGATCTCGCGGGTGTGGATCTCGATGTCCGTGGCCTGGCCCTGGAAGCCGCCGAGCGGCTGGTGGATCATGACCCGCGAGTTCGGCAGCGAGTAGCGCTTGCCCGGCGCCCCGGCGGCGAGCAGCACGGCGCCCATGGAGGCCGCCTGGCCGACACAGATGGTCGCCACCTGCGGCTTGATGAACTG
>CAXBRZ010000358.1:0-2944 GCA_963978075.1 uncultured bacterium
CACGTCGGTGCCCAGCAGCGGCGACCAGACGGCGGCGAGTTCCACTCCCGTGCGACCACGGTCGCCGGGCAGCGTCACGGCCACCACCGCATCTGTTGCGCCGACGGCGGGTTTGAGGATGCGGGCGACCGTAGCCGCATCCTTGTCCTTGAGCATGCCGGCCACGAAGAGGGTCCTGCCGGCCGAGCGACGCTCGATGAGCGTCTGTACGAGCACGGCGGCGCTGCCCTCGTTGTGCGCAACATCAAAGACCCACTCGACCGGGCCCGGCAGCACTTGGTAGCGTCCCGTCAGGCGCACCGAACCCAGGCCCCGAACGACCGCCTCGCGTGAGGGCAGGAGCCCGAGGGACTCAAGGGCCATGAGCGCCGTGGCCGTGTTGCCGTACTGGGCATTGCCCGCGAGACGCGGCGTCGGCAAATCCTCCAGCGAAACACGAAGGCCCCGGTAATCGTGTCCCCGGGCGTGGCGGTGCGAGGAGAAGTCGCGGCCGAGGACATAGAGTCGCGCGCCGATGGCCTGTGCGTGCAGGGCCAGCGAGCGCGGCATGTGCTCGCTGCCGAGGATTGCCGGCACGCCCGCGCGGAAGATGCCCGCCTTCTCGCGGCCGATGCCCTCGAGATCGGCGCCGAGGTAATCGACATGATCAAGGCTGATCGAGACAACGACCGCGCAGTCCGGATCCCACGCGTTCACGGCATCCAGCCGACCGCCTAGCCCCACCTCCAACACCCAGACATCGAGCTTGCGCTCGGCAAACGCCACGAGCGCCGCGAGCGTACCGAACTCGAAATACGTGAGTGGCAGGTCGCCTCGGACCGACTCGATGCGCTCGAACACCGCGCACAGCGACGCCTCGTCGATGTCCTCGCCGTCGATCCGGATCCGCTCCTCATATCGTTCGAGATGCGGCGACTGGTAGAGCCCGACGCGCAGACCCGCGGCCTGCGCCAATGCAGCGAGCGTCGAGGTCACCGACCCCTTGCCGTTGGTGCCACCGACGGTGATCACCCGCTCAGCGCCACGGCGCAGACCAAGCCGGTTAAGCATCTCGTGCATGCGCCCAAGGCCGAAGTCCATGACAGCGGGATGCAGGCCCGACTGGTAGTCGAGCCATTGCGACAGGTTCCGCGTCATCGCGCTCAGGCCGCCGCGGGCGGCACTTTCAGGAAAAGGCGCAGCAGATTGGCGATACGCTCGCGCTGGTCACGCCGGTCGATGATGAGGTCGATCGCGCCGTGCTCGAGCAGGAACTCCGACCGCTGGAATCCCTCCGGCAAGGTCTCGCGTACCGTCTGTTCGATCACGCGCGGGCCGGCAAAGCCGATCAGGGCGCGCGGCTCGCCGACATTGATGTCCCCCAGCATGGCAAGGCTCGCCGAGACACCACCGGTGGTCGGATCGGTCAACACGGACACAAAGGGCAGGCCGTCCTCGGCAAGGCGGGCCAGTGCTGCGCTGGTCTTGCCCATCTGCATGAGGGAATACAGTCCCTCCTGCATGCGCGCACCGCCGCTGGCGGAAAAGCACACGAGCGGCATACGGAACGTGCGGCAGTGTTCGATCGCGCGCACGAACTTCTCGCCCACGACGCTGCCCATCGAACCGCCCATGAAGCGGAACTCGAATGCGGCGGCAACCACCTCAAGACCGGTCAGGGTACCGGCCATGACAATGAGCGCATCCTTCTCGCCCGTGGCTTTCTGTGCCGCCACGAGGCGGTCCTTGTAGCGCTTGCTGTCACGGAACTTGAGCGGATCCTCCGGCTGGATGGCGACGGCCAGTTCGCTCGCGGAGCCCGCATCGAGAAACCGCTTGAGCCGGTCGCGCGCGCCGATGCGCATGTGGTGGGCGCACTTGGGACAGACAGAGAGGTTCCGTTCCAGCTCCGCGCGGTACAAAACCGCGTCGCAGGCCGGGCACTTGATCCACAGCCCCTCCGGCACCGAGCGCGTGCGGCGTTCGGTCGTGATCCGGGAGGGCATGATTTTCTCGAACCAGGTCATCGCTCACCTTTCGGGCGGCAGCAAAGCGTCCATGATAGCGGATTGGCCGGGTCCGGCCCCAACCGGGAGCCCTGCCCCGGCCGGATAGCGGACGTGACAGAAATAAAGCCCGGCGGCGGGCGCGGTAATTCCCGCAATGGTCCGGTCGCGGGCGGCCAGCAAATCGCCGATCCAGTCGGCCGGCTGGCTGCCCTCGCCCACCGCCAGGGCGGCACCGGCGATGTTGCGCATCATATGGTGCAGGAAGGCATTGGCGGTCACGTCGAGCACCACGAGCGGACCCCGCCGGGTCACCGTCACGGACTCCAGCACCCGCTCGGTAGACACCGATTGGCACTCCGCCGCCCGAAACGCCGAAAAATCGTGCCTGCCCACCAGCACCTGCAGGGCGGCATGCATGCGCGCGGCATCCAGAGGCGTGTGCCACAGGCAGGCCCGGCCCGTCCACAGCGAGGAGCGCACGGGCGCGTTCAGGATGAGGTAGCGGTAGGAGCGCGTCATCGCCGCGTAGCGGGCATGAAACCCGTCGGCGACCGGACAGACCCACTGCAGGGAGATGTCCTGAGGCAGGTGCCGGTTCGCGCCGAGCAGCCAGCTGCGCGCCGACCGTACCGCCATGGAATCAAAATGGAGGACTTGTCCGGTGGCGTGGACGCCGGCATCGGTACGGCCCGCGCAGCGGGTCAGGACCGGGTGGTCCGCCACGCGCGAGAGCGCGTCCTCCACTTCGCCCTGAACGGTGCGCAGGCCGTCCTGCCGCTGCCAGCCGGCATAGGCACTGCCAAGATATTCAAGACCGACCGCAATGCGCACCGGGCTCAGCCCGGAAGGGTCTCGACCAGTCGCTGCGCCTCGATTTTCTGCGAAGGACTGCCCTCGCTCAGAACTTCCTCAAGAGTGGCGCGAGCGCCATCCGGATCGCCCATGTCGAGGTAGGC
>CAXBRZ010000359.1:0-2939 GCA_963978075.1 uncultured bacterium
ACGGACTACACGACCCAGTTCGACGCAATGATCAACGAAGAGCTCCGCCACGAACAGTTCTTTGCTGAACAAGCAGCCGCGAGCAAGCTCGTACCCATTGCTTCTGGTTTGCTCGGTTGGGATCCCCGTGCTGTCCTAGCCGACGAGTGAGCCGTCGTCTGACGCCAGCGCCGCGGCAACCTCGTCGGCACCCAGAGAGAGTGCCGTGGAATCCTTCGGGACATAGACGCGGTTCACTGCGCATCCTCCTGGTGGGCGAGCAGGGCGTCGAACTTCTCCGGCGTCACATGACTGTGGAGACGGCCGTCAATGCGGATGGCGGGTCCGGTGGCACAGTTACCCATGCAAAACACCATCTCAAGACTGGTCCGCCCGTCCGCACTGGTTTCATGGAAGTCGATACCCAGCTTCTCCCGCGCATGCCGCTCCAGCGCCTGACAGCCCCGGGCCTGGCAGGCTTCCGCACGACATATCTGGACGGTCCGCTGCCCAGGCTTGTGGGTCCGGAAGTAATGGTAAAAGGTCACGACGCCATGCACTTCCGCACGGGACAGGTTCAGTGCCTCGGCAATCCGCCGGATGGCCGTCTCGGGGATGTAACCGAGGGCATCCTGAACGGCGTGCAGGACCACGATGAGCGGCCCCGGTTCCTGTCCATGGCGGGCGATGGCGGCTTCGACGGCCTGCAGTTCCGCGGTGTCGGCGCTGGTCAAGATGCGACCCCTTGTTGAGGTGGGCTGGGGCAGGGCTCAAGGCCCGTCCCGGGACCCACAAGGATAGCCAAATCCGACCGGGGACCATGACAGAAGGCGACACCGACCGTGCGCAAAAACGCAGGGTGATCGGCATTTTTGGTAGCCCCGTCCGGGATTTACGGTTCAGCCGATATGGGACAGGCGCAGCAGTTTGTCCAGATCCTTGATCAGCCCCTTGCGATCGACATCGGGACCAAAACGCATCACCAGATTGCCAAGCGGATCGACCACGTACACTTCCCGGGCCGGCGGCAAGGGTTCCCCTGCCGCCGCCAGTGCTGCGAGCAGGCTTGGACCGGAGCCGGAGTCCGCATACGCAGCGGTCAGGTCAGGATCGTCCGTACCCAGTTCCTCTGCCGAGCAGCAGGGGGCGTGGCCAAGCACCACCCGATGTACCCGATCACGCTCGTGATCCATGGCCAGCCGGACTTTTTTCAGTTCCGCGAGGTCGTTCCTGCACACCAGGTCACACGATCCGGCGACGATGTAGACAAGGTTCCAGCGCCCGCGCAGGAATTGCGGACCCACGACGCTGCCGGCCGGAGATACGAGGTCGGCAGCGTGCGGCAGGGTACGGACCGGCAGCACCAGTTCACCGTGATTGACCCTTTGCGAGGGGATGAAATGCCCGCCGTAATACATCCAGAATGCCAGCAGCACGGGTCCGAGGAAAATCGCGGCGAGCGCGAGAAACTGCAGGCGGCCACGCTGACGGGCCGCATCCTTTGAACGAGTCGTCATGACGGAGTATCCGGTTTTTTGAAGTTCACCACGCAAAAGAGGACCAGCAGCGCCAGAGACAGTCCGTACCACTGAACCGCATAACCGAAATGGCGCTCGGGAGGCAGTCCCCCGGGCCGCCAGTCCCGCAAGAACCCGTCCGCGGCGGCGGCATCCAGCAGGATGACGGAGGGTGCGACCGGCGCTGCATAGATGCGCTGCAGGGCGACATTGTCCGGGTAGGACAGGCGGCGCGGCCAGCCGGCGCCGTCATCCGTCTTCAGTTCGATCCCCGCGCGCGGCAAATCGTCGATTCGGCCGGTGATGACCCTGACCTCGTCGCTGACAGGCAGGTCCGGGAGGTCCTCCCGGCGCGGCGGCGCTGCGATCCAGCCGCGGTCGACGAGGACCCATCCCAGGCTGGTTTTAAGCGGGGTCAGCACACGGTAGCCCACAAGGCCATCATGGGTCATGTTGTCCAACAGCACCTGATGCAAGGGGTCATAACGACCTTCCAGACGCACGTGCGCATATCGGGCCTGACCGCCCTCGCTGCCATAGGGGACTGTCGGTCCCTCGCCCCGGGCGAACGCCTCGAACTGGGCCTGCTTTTCGTAGCCGCGGTGAGTCTGCCAGGCGCCCAGCGACGCCAGCAGCGCAACGCCGGTCGCCGCCGCCAGCGTCGGCCAAAGGCGAAACGTGAAACGGGCAGAACGCACTTATACTGGCCTCAGACAAGGAGAATCGAACGTGGACATGTTCAAGAGTTTCGTCGTCATCGCCCTCATGGCCATCCTGTTCAGTCTGGGCAAGGCGCTTTTTCATCTGACCAGTGGGAAAGGCAACCCAGGTCAGATGGCGCGGGCTCTGACATGGCGCATCGGCCTGTCAGTCGCGTTGCTCCTTTTGATGCTGTTCGCGGCGCGACAAGGCTGGATCTCTCCGCACGGTGTCGGTCGCTGAACTGCCAGACCCAGACGAGAACGGCCGCATCAGCGGCCGTTCCCCGACGTGACGGCCAGTAGGCCGTCAGAGCCAGTAGACAAACAGGTACAAGCCAAGCCATACCACGTCGACGAAGTGCCAGTACCAGGCGACGGCTTCAAAAGCGAAGTGGCGCTCCGGCGAGAAATGGCCCTTCAGGCAACGCAGCCAGATCACCACGAGCATCACTGCGCCGAGCGTCACGTGGAAGCCGTGGAAGCCGGTCAGCATGAAGAAGGTCGAGCCGTAGATACCGCTGCCCAGCGTCAGGCCAAGTTCGGTGTAGGCCTCGTGGTACTCGCCGACCTGCTTGTAGACGAAGAAGAAGCCCAACAGGAATGTCGCCGCCAGCGCGATGTTGAGAACGTTGCGCTTGCCAGCCTTCAGGGCGTGGTGGGCGATCGTGACCGTTACGCCCGACAGCAGCAGCACCGCGGTATTCAGGAGCGGCACGCCGAGCGCCGGGATGGTCTCGAATGA
>CAXBRZ010000360.1:0-2924 GCA_963978075.1 uncultured bacterium
ACACCACCCGCGAGCCGCGGATGCGGAACCTCTACGCCGCCGAGGACTCGTACTTCGGCGCCACGCCGCACTTCCTGCCGGAAGGTAAAACTCACGCCACGGATCTCCACGAGCGCCGCCGTGACCTCAAGCAGGTCATCGAACACAGCAGGCCGTTTCCACGCAATCTGCATGTCGACCACGGTGAACTGAATTCGTTCCCGGTCACGCAAGGCCAACTGGTCAATGCCCACGGCGCGCAGCCACTCGGAGCGGGCGCGTTCCATGAATCGCACGTAGGAGGCGTGATACACCACCCCGCCGGCATCCGTGTCCTCCCAATAGACGCGCACCGCGGTGGACACCTCGCTCATGCCTCGCCCTCCGTAAACAGGCCGAGGTTGGCACTGGCCGCCGCCGGAGCCGCAAGTCCGAAATGCGCGTAGGCGTGGGCGGTGGCCATGCGGCCGCGCGCCGTGCGCATCAGATACCCCTGTTGGATGAGGAAGGGTTCCAGCACATCCTCGATGGTGCCGCGCTCCTCGCCGATCGCCGCCGCAAGGCTGTCGACGCCTACCGGGCCACCGCCGAATTTCTCGATCAGTGTCAGCAGCAGGCGGCGGTCCATGTGATCGAAGCCCAACCGGTCCACATCCAATAGGTCGAGCGCCTCGGCGGCCACCGCGGCCGTGATCACACCATTGGCCCGGACCTCGGCAAAGTCGCGCACCCGGCGCAGGAGACGGTTGGCAATGCGCGGTGTGCCGCGAGAACGCTGCGCGATCTGGCGGGCGCCCTCCGGCTCAACGGCCAATCCGAGCAGGCGGCCGGAGCGCGCCACGATGCTGGCAAGGTCGTCCACCGAGTAAAACTCGAGACGCTGCACGATCCCGAACCGGTCCCGCAGGGGGGAGGTCAGCAGGCCCGCGCGGGTGGTAGCGCCCACCAGCGTGAACTGGGGCAGGTCGATCTTGATGGAGCGGGCGGCCGGGCCCTCGCCGATCATGATGTCGAGTTGGAAGTCCTCGAGCGCCGGATAGAGGATTTCCTCGACCACCGGACTCAACCGGTGGATCTCGTCGACGAAGAGGACGTCGCGCGGCTGCAGGTTGGTGAGCAAGGCCGCAAGATCGCCGGGCCGCTCAAGCACGGGACCCGAGGTCTGCTTGAGACCGACACCGAGTTCGTTGGCCACGATGTGCGCCAGTGTGGTCTTTCCAAGGCCCGGTGGCCCGAAGATCAACAGATGATCCAGCGCCTCGCTGCGCCGGCGCGCGGCTTCGATGAAGATCTCCATCTGGGCGCGGACCGCGGGCTGGCCCACGTACTCGCCCAGCGCGCGGGGCCGGACCGCACGGTCCAGACTCTCGTCTTCCCGCGTTCCCTGCCCTGTGACGATCCGGTCGGCGTCAATCATCGGCTCTCCTGCACTGCGCTCAGCCGACCGCCGCGCGCAGAGCGCGGCGGATCAGTTCTTCGGTCGTCTGCGCGTCATCGCCGGCGGCCTTGAGCAATCGGGTCACCTCCTGCGGCCGATAGCCCAGCGCGACCAGCGCCACGGTCGCTTCCTGCTGGATGCCCACGGCAGCGTCCGCGGCATCCGCAGTGAATGCCGCGCCGGCGCCTTCAAGGTCGGCCGTCTTGTCGCGCAGGTCGATCAGGATCCGTTCGGCTGTCTTGCGGCCGACGCCTGGGATGCGCACCAGGGCGGCGGTGTCGTTGGCCTCAACCACCCGCAGAAACTCGGCGACACTCAATCCCGACAGAAGTGCCAGAGCGATCTTGGGCCCGACCCCGGACACCTTGAGCAAGCCGCGGAACAACCGCCGCTCGTCTTCGCTGGCAAACGCATAGAGGATGTGCGCGTCCTCACGCACCACAAGGTGGGTGCGCAGGGTGATTTCGGTGCCGATCTCCGGCAGGCCAAAAAAGGTCGACATCGGCGCCTCGCACTCATAACCGACGCCGTGCACATCCAGCACCAGCGAGGGCGGCGTCTTGCCGGCCAAACGACCGCGCAGCCAACCGATCATGGTCGCTCCACGTGGCGAGCCAGCAGTCCGAGCGGCGTGGCGCGGTGGATGTGGCACAGCCCGATGGCCAGGGCATCGGCAGCGTCGGCACCCGCTGTGCCATCGCGCTCCTCATGGCCGAGGATGGCCACCCGCTGATCCTGCAGTTCAAGGAGGCCCTCCGCTCCGTCCTCGAGCCTCATGCCGGTGCGAGCGCGTATGACAACCAGGGTCAACGAGTCGTTATGGGACAGCGGCTGCTGCAGCAGGGCCAGCTTCTCGCCAAGCTCCTCGAGCTCCCTGGGGTGCTCCATTCCCAGACTCCAGAGCACCCGCTCCTGGGTGGCAAGCAGGTTGATCGCCACCGGCATCGGGCTGCCGATCACGTTCTCAAACAACAGGGCCGGCCCACCCATGGCCAGCACCCGATCGGCAATGGCCGCCAGTTCGAGGTCGGGATCGACCGGAGCCGTGATCCGCCGCAACTGACCCCGGGCTTCGAGCAGGTCGATGAAGCCCTTGCCTTGCACCAGGCGGCCGGTCGCACCGATTCTGAAGCAATTTTCGCGGAATCCGAGCTCGGTTTCGACCGCGCGCCGTTCCCAGACCGGGGTAAAGCGGCGCGTGCTGATGCCATTGCCGATCCATTCGATCTTGCGCAGCTCGTATTGCACGTTCTGGCGCACGATGTTCGCGAGCATGTTGCCGCGCTGGATGAGCCCGATCGCCGTGCCGTCCTTCGGCGCGACATTGTAGAGATAGTTCGTCGCGACGATCGAGCCGGCGCCCGGCATGTTCTGCACGACGATCTTCGGCTTGCCCGGAATGAAGTTGCCGAGATGACGGGCGACGACGCGCGCGTTGGCGTCGTAGCCGCCCCCTGAGTCCGAGCCGACGACGAGCGTGATGGTCTTGCCCGCGTAGAAATCGGCG
>CAXBRZ010000361.1:0-2906 GCA_963978075.1 uncultured bacterium
TTGCCGTCAAACTCCCCCACCCAACTCCATTTGCTGTCGATGACTGGCGATGGTGTAAGAAACACGCAGGTGATGCAGCGTGTACGATGCAGAGGAGCGCACCGTAAAGGTAGCCGAGCTTGGGCAGGCCCTGCTCCCACAGGCCGTCGAAGCGCACTTCCTCCACTTCGCTGAGCGCCCGCAGATCCGTCACCAGACGGTTAATGTCTGCCGGGTCCCCGTCTTTGGCCTTGGGGCGGATCACGATCGCTGCAGGCAACGGATTGCGCCCGAGCGCGTCCAGCGCGGGCCCGAGCCCCGACCAGCGCCGGAACTCCGCGAGGCCCTGTTCCGGCGAGACATAACGCGCGGACTGGACGTCGCCACGCGCCGCGATGCGCGCCCTGACCGACTCCCCCTGCGAATCACTCAGGCGCAGTTTGAGGTACACCGACACGTCAAGAGCCGCGTCCATGCCGGCAGAGGCGACACGTGCGTTGCTCACCATCAGGGCGAGTGCGGCCGGCAGCACGAGTGCGATGCCGATCACGGCAACGGTCAGCGGTGTGGCCAGCGCGGAACGGCGCATGCCGAGTGCGGCGCCCTTCGCTGCCTGCCAGTGCTGCTCAGCCCAGACGGCGAGCCGCTCCCTCGCCGGACGGACGTTTCTATGCGCGCTCAAGGTGCCCATGCGTCATCCCTGATCACTTGGCCCTGCGACAGGTGGACCTGCCGTGCACCGAGTTGCCCCACCAGATGCAGGTCATGGGTCGCGACCAGGACCGTGACGCCTGTTCTGGCACTGGCCTGGAAAAGCTCGAGGATGTCCCGCGCGAGGGACGGGTCGAGATTGCCGGTCGGTTCGTCCGCGATGAGCACATCCGGCTTGCCGACGAGGGCCCGGGCAATCCCGACCCGCTGCTGCTCGCCGCTGGACATCTCCAGCGGTTGTTGCGCGGCGCAGTGGCCCAAGCCCACCGTTTCCAGCGCCGCGCGGACGGGCCGGTCCAGTTCGCGCCTCGGGTGGCCGGCGACGATGAGGGGCAGGGCCACGTTTTCCCACACCGAGCGGTCCAGCAGCAGGCGGTGATCCTGGAAGACCATGCCGATACGCCGACGGTAAAACGGCACGTCGGCACGGCCCACCTGGGCCAGATCGGTGCCGCCGACGATCACGCGTCCGCGGGTGGGTCGTTCGATCAGGGCCAGCAGTTTGAGGGCCGTGCTTTTCCCGGCGCCCGAAGGACCGGTCAGGAAGGCCAGTTCGCCCACACCCACCGACAGGCTGAAATCCGCGAGTGCCGCGCGTCCGCTCGGATATCGCTTCTCGGTGTGCTCGAAGCGGATCATGCCGCGCGCGGAGGTGCGATCAGTGCGTCCACAAAATCCTCGACATCGAACAAGCCGAAGTCGTCAATCGACTCGCCGACTCCGACGTAGCGCAGCGGCAGACCCAACTCCGTCGCGATGGCGATCACGATGCCGCCTTTCGCCGATCCATCGAGTTTGGTGACCACGAGACCTGTCACGCCCACGGCCTCATGGAACAGCCGTGCCTGCGCTAGCGCATTCTGCCCCTGGCTGCCATCGAGGACCAGCAGCACCTCGTGCGGTGCCTGGGGATCCTGTCTGCCCAATACGCGCTTGATCTTGCGCAGCTCGTCCATCAAATGGGTCTGGGTCTGCAGGCGTCCGGCCGTGTCGGCGAGCAGGACCTGCGCGCCGCGCGCCCTCGCGGCCGAATAGGCATCGAATACGACAGCTGCCGGATCCGCACCGGTGGCCTGTGCGATGACGCTGATCCCGTTGCGTTCACCCCAGACCTGCAGTTGTTCGACCGCAGCGGCACGGAAGGTGTCGCCTGCGGCGAGGACCACCCCGTGCCCCTCGCGCTTGAGACGGTGAGCCAGTTTGCCAATGGTCGTGGTCTTGCCCGAGCCATTGACACCGACGACCAGCACCACGAACGGCGACGTCGCGGCCGGAATCTGCAGCGGGACGGCAACGGGCTGCAACAGGCCGGTCAGGTTGGTGCGCAAGGCCCGCAGCAGCGCCCCGAGATCGTTCAGTTCGTTGCGCGCAACCCGTTTGCGCAGATCCTCCAGGATCCGCTCCGTGGCCGGGAGACCCACGTCCGCACTGAGCAGCCGCATTTCCAGTTCTTCAAGAAGGTCCGCATCGATGCGTCGTCCTGGCAGCCAGTCCCCGAGATCACGCGCCAGCGCCGCCGCACCGCTGTTGAGGCGGGCGCGCAGCCGCCCGAAGAGGCCCTTGGGGGCTTCGGCGTCGGACTTTTCCGTGTGCACGGGTGGTGACGACGGCTTCTTGAGAAAATCGAACATCGGATCGTCCCTGGCGTGTAGACGCATTCTACTGCGGACATCGTCAATCCGTGGCGTCGTGAGTGGCACGAAAAAGGCCCCGCCGGTCTGTGACCGGGCGGGGCCTGTGAGGCTGAGCGAACCGCTTACGGGTTCTGGATGTAGGTGTCGTCCAGGATCTCGAAGGCGGTTCCGTTCAGGAAGGCAAACGTAGCGAACTCTTCCTGCATTTCCACCGTCACCTGCGGCATCACCGACTCATCCAGCAGCGAGCCGTGACTACCGGCCGTGAACGTCACATAGCCACTGCCGAACCAGAACCCGTGCGTCGTGTACTTCGGCACTCCCGACAGGGCAATGAGCCGGTCGGTCGCCGAGTTCGGTACCACCTGGTCATTGACCACCTTGTGCAGCAGGATCGGCTTGTTCGCCGCTGCAATCGCGATGTGGTTCAGCGGGTCGCCTGCATCCGCTGCCGCCTGAGCGTCGCCGAACATGCGGTTGAAGAGGAACGTGTTCGCGCCGAGTTTCGCCAGATCGGAAGAGCACACGTCTGAACTCCAGTCACTGACCAATCTCGTATGCCGTCTTCTGCTTGAAAAAAAA
>CAXBRZ010000362.1:0-2883 GCA_963978075.1 uncultured bacterium
GTGACTGGAGTTCAGACGTGTGCTCTTCCGATCTCCTCACCTGTCAGCCACTGACTGCTGCCGTTGGCGAGGGCCGTCCGCCCGTCCAGGCTGGATGCGACCTTGACGCGCACGAAAGGCAGTCCGGTACGATGCCGCTTCAGAAAGCCAGCATTGAGAGCTTCGGCCGCTGCCGACAGCAGCCCCTCCTCAACCGCAATGCCGGCATCATGCAACCGCGCCGCTCCGCGACCGGCCACCAGCGGATTGGGATCACCGAGCGCATAGACAACGCGAGCGACACCCGCCGCAACAAGCGCATCTGCGCACGGCGGCGTGCGACCGGTATGGGCACACGGCTCGAGGTTGACGTAGACGGTGGCGCCACGCGCCTGCTCCCCGGCCTCGGCGAGCGCCTCGGCCTCCGCATGCAGCCCACCCGCCTGACGGTGGAAACCCCGCCCCACGACCACCCCGTCGCGGACGATCACACAACCGACACGCGGATTCGGCTGCGTCGTATAGAGTCCGCGAACCGCCAGTTGCAGGGCTTGCGCCATGCATGCATGGTCAAAGGCGTCGAAACCGGAGCTCACGCCTTGCCCTTCCTGTCCTCACCGCCCTCCAGAAAGGAGAGTTGCTCACGTCCGCTCGGCTTGCCGGGCTTGCGCTTGAGGCGCGCGATTTCGTCATTGAACGCCTGCACGTCCTGAAAGCTTCGATACACCGAGGCAAAGCGCACATAGGCGACCTCGTCCAGATGCCGCAACTCGTCCATGACGAGTTCCCCAACCAGACGCGACGCCACTTCCCGTTCGCCAAGCGAGCGGAGCTTGTGGCCGATCCGCGCAAGCGCCGCGTCGATGTCGTCGTTTCCCACAGGACGCTTTTCGAGCGCGCGACGCATCCCCGACCTCAGCTTCGCCTCCGAGAACGGCTCGCGGGTCTGGTCGCTCTTGACCACCTGTGGCATCACGAGCTCAGCGCTTTCGAAGGTGGTGAACCGTTCACCGCACTCGAGACACTCCCTCCGGCGCCGGATCTGCTGACCTTCCGCAGCCAGCCGCGAGTCCGTGACTTTCGTCTCGACGTGGCCGCAGAAGGGGCAATACATGGATCAGGACCGTGCGTACACCGGGAAGCGACGGCAGATCGCCTCGACGTCCGAGCGAACCCGCTCGACCACCTCTGGCTCTGCCGTCACACCACCCTTGCCGTCCGGACTGCCAAGGTGGGCCCGGGCCGACAGGTTGTCGAGCAGGTCGGCAATCAGGTGGGCAAGCAGCTGCACTTCCGGCTCCTTGAAGCCACGCGTGGTCACGGCAGGCGTTCCGATACGCACGCCCGAAGTGATCATCGGCGGACGGGGATCGTTTGGCACGGCATTCTTGTTGACCGTGATGTGCGCGCTGCCCAGCGCCGCATCGGCATCCTTGCCGGTCACATTCTTCGACACGAGGTCGAGCAGGAACAGGTGATTGTCAGTGCCACCCGTGACGATCGAGTAGCCGCGCTCGATGAAGGCAGCCGTCATGGCGCGCGCGTTTGCCAGCACCTGGGTCTGGTAGGCCTTGAACTGCGGCGACAGCGCTTCCTTGAAGGCCACGGCCTTGGCGGCGATCACATGCATCAGCGGGCCGCCCTGTGTCGACGGGAATATCGCCGAGTTGAGCGCTTTCTCGTGTTGCGCACTCGACAGAATTAAACCACCGCGCGGACCGCGCAGCGTTTTGTGCGTCGTCGAAGTCACGAAGTCGGCACACGGCACCGGATTGTGGTGCAGTCCGGCCGCAACGAGCCCGGCGTAGTGTGCCATGTCGACAAAAAGTTTCGCGCCCACCTCGCGGGCAATCTCGGCGAACTTATCGTGCGGAATCTCGCGCGGATACGCACTCGCCCCGGCGACAATGAGCTTCGGCTTGTGCTCGCGGGCGAGCTTCGCGAAATCGGCGAGCGACTGCTGGGTCTGCTTCCAGCCGGGTGCGTCTTCCTTGTAGAGGTCGCGGTAGTACTGCTTCCAGACCAGGCGGTGGATCGGGATCCAACGCGGCAGGTCGCGGAGCACGGGGATGAACGGGACGAACATCCACAGCAGGAACACCACCATCATCACGGCGAAGATGATCGCGTCTGCGTTGTCCCCCAGCGTGGTGCCCTCGGCGTTGAACGCCGGCAGCTGGTACCAGAAGGACCAGGGCGCCAGCCAGATCTGACCAGGCCAGGAACCGGCCTCGTTCATCATCCCCCACGTGTCGCCACCGAGATTCAGTGCGACGGCCTTCTCCTCCATGAAGCCGCCGTCACCCATGACGAGCAGCTGCTTGGTCTGGTCCGTCTGGAAGAACTGCCCCTGACCGGTCATCGCGTTGTCGTAGGCACCGTTCTGCGCCAGGTCAGTGGCCGCTTTCGCCAGCATGGGAACAGGTCCGTAACTCCCCGTGGGTACCTTGCTGGGGTCGCCGTTGGCTCCGTTCGCGTCGGTCAGAGCCGTGTAGTAGTCCCCGGCCCACTGAGCCTGCTGATCGGCCGACGCCTGGTTCCACACGGTGACGGCGACCTTGGTCGTCGCATCGGGGTTCGACGTCATCAGCGGTCGGATGACCAGGTCATTGGCCGCGTCGATGGGCCGGGACACCCCACCCCATCTCTGCAGCGCCAACGGCCCGATGGTCAGACCATCGGAGTTGGTGTTGTAGGGCGCGCCGTAGCCCGCGGTCTCCGACGCCCCGGCGAGTTCGCTCACCATCGTGGAGTAGAACGTGTCGGGTGAACCGGCTGCCCACTGCTTGAAGGTGATCGCCGGGTCATCGGGCGAGCTGAAGATGGCGGCGAACGCCACGATCAGCAGACCCACGAGGACGAAGGCGATGGTGCCTTCCTTGGCGATGTCGTAATGGCGGTTCT
>CAXBRZ010000363.1:0-2881 GCA_963978075.1 uncultured bacterium
GGTTTGTCGGAGTCAGTTGTCATGTCCACCCCCTCCAATCCCACTCCTCGGCGCTCCGCGGACGAAACCGAAGACCGCTTGCTCCCCAAAGTTTCGGCGGCTAAGGGGGCCGCGCCGCGCGAGGACGACTGGATCCTGGTCCATGACGCCGCGCGCCCCGGCCTGGGCCTTCGTGCGCTGGAATCGCTGCGCACCGAACTCGAGGGCGATGCCCTGGGAGGCCTCCTCGCCGAGCCGCTGGCCGATACACTCAAGCGTGCCGATGCTCAGGGGCGCGTCGAGTCCACGCTCGACCGCACCGGGCTGTGGCGTGCCCAGACGCCGCAGGCGTTTCGCTTGTCACGCCTGCTCATGGCTGTGCGTGGTGTTGCCTCCGTGACTGACGAGGCGTCGGCCATCGAAGTTGCGGGCGGTAGGCCTGCGCTTGTGGCGGGGTCGCCTGACAACATCAAGATCACCGAACCGCAGGATCTCGTTCTGGCCGAACGCCTGTTGGCGCGAGGAGGGGGCATGCCACGGCAGCGCATCGGATCCGGCATCGACGTGCACGCTTTCGGCCCGGGGGACCATGTGTGGTTGGGTGGCGTGCGGATCGCGCATGATCAGGGTGTCATTGCCCATTCCGACGGCGACGTGATCCTGCACGCGCTGTGCGATGCCCTGCTGGGCGCGGCGGGCCTTGGCGACATCGGCCAGCATTTTCCCGACAGTGACCCGCGCTGGAAAAATGCACCGAGCGGTCAGTTTGTACGCCACGTGCTGGGGCTTGTTGCCGAGCGCGGGTATGGCGTCGTGAATGCCGACGTCACGCTGTTGTGCGAGGCCCCGCGTATCGCCGCGCACCGCACGGCGATCTGTACCTCGCTTGCCACCCTGCTTGAAGTGCCGTCTGATCGCGTAAATCTCAAGGCCACGACGACCGAGCGTCTCGGCTATCTCGGACGCCGTGAGGGGCTCTGCGCGGAGGCGGTGGTCCTGCTGGAATCCCGCTCGTGAGCGATCACTGGGCGCAGGACGCGCTCGTGCCGCCAAGAGCGCACGGCGAACCGCTCGGTACTGCGGTCCTCAAAGCGGTGGCGGAGGACTTCAGGGTCGACGAAGTGCTTGGCTTCGAGCCGGACGGTGGCGTCGCGCATCGACTCGTGCTGGTAGAAAAGAAAGGTGTGGACACGCTGCACGCGGCGCGGCTTTTGGCGCGTGCCGCGCAGGTGCCGCCCCGTGACGTGGGGTTCGCCGGGCTCAAGGATCGTCACGCCGTGGCGCGACAGTGGTTTTCGCTGCCGATGTCGCGCCAGGCGCCGGACTGGTCGATGCTCGATGACGGCCGCTTGCGAATCTGTCGTGACGAGCCACACTCCCGCAAGCTGCGCCGTGGCGCGCTGCGCGGCAACCGGTTCCATCTGCGCCTTCGGGAATGTTCGGTGGATCCGCTGCAACTGGCGCAACGGGCGGCGAAGATTGCCGAGGAGGGCGTACCCAATTACTTCGGACCGCAGCGCTTCGGGCGTGATGCCGACAACCTGCGCAGTGTGGCCGCCTGGCTGGAGAGCGGAGAGTTGCCACGCGGCCGTGAGGCACGTGCATTTGTCTACTCCGCGGCGAGGTCGCTCCTGTTCAACCGGGTGTTGGCCGCGCGGGTCCGCGCGGGCACCTGGGCGATGCTCCTGCCGGGGGAGCGCGTCAATCTCGCCGGCCGCAACAGCTGGTTTGTCGCGGATGTCATCGATGCCACACTGCTGGAGCGTCTGGCGCGGCACGACATTCATCCGACGGGTCCCATGCCTGGGCGCGGCGAGCTGCCGGCAGGCGTCGCGGGGGAGCTTGAGGCGCGCGTGCTCGCCGCGGATGCGGCCCTCGTGCAGCTCCTGGCGCAGGAGGGTGTGGAGGCCTCGCGGCGCGCGCTGCGTGTCTGTCCCGAAGACCTTGCGGTCGCGCGGGTGGACGATGGGGTGGAGCTCTCGTTTGGGCTGACATCGGGCAGTTACGCCACGATGCTGGTGCGTGAGATGTTCGAGACCGCCACGTTTGCCGAGGGAGGGGACGATGCTCAGGATTGAATGGCAGGACGATATCGGGATCCTGCGCCTCGACCGGCCGCCCGTGAACGCGCTCAACACCGAACTGCTCGCGCGCCTGACCGCCGCCATCGGCGAGGCGCCGGCGCAGGGGGCTCGCGGTCTGGTCATCACAGGTCATGGAGCTCACTATTGTGCCGGGCTCGATGTCAGGGAACTGCTCGAGGCCGATGCCCGGCAGCTGGAGGCGCTCCTGGGCGGATTTCTCGACGCCCTGCATGCGATCGCCGCCTCGCCGGTGCCGGTGGTCGCCGCCATGAACGGCCACAGTCCGGCCGGAGGCGCGGTACTGGCCTTGCCCTGTGACCGACGCGTCCTCGCCGACGGCACGACGCGCGTGGGGCTCAACGAAGTGGCTGTCGGGCTCAGTCCCGGGCCGTTGATCCATGCGCTGCTGACCTCGCTGGTCGGCGCGCGCTGGGCCGCGGAAATGCTGACCAGTGGCGCACTCTTGTCCTGTACGCAGGCGCTCGACATCGGCCTCGTGGATGCGCTTGCTCCGGCAGCGCAGGTGGAGGAGGAGGCGATGCTGTGGCTACGCCAGCGACTGGCCCTGCCGGCGCAGGCCGGCGCCCAGCGCGAGCCAGCGCTGGACATGCCGGTGAGCCTGGCGCTCTACCGTTTCCGCACGCCGCTGGCCGCAGCCTTGTTGCCGCCGCAGGTGCAGCGTCAGCCCGACCTGCAGGCGGCCAGGCCCAGCCTGGAACTGGCCCGCCTGCAGGCCGTGACGGGCGCGGGCGAGCTGGTGCTGCAGGGCCTGGCCGGGCTGATGCTGGTGATGGCCTTGCTGGCCACGATCGGTGTGA
>CAXBRZ010000364.1:0-2850 GCA_963978075.1 uncultured bacterium
ACGAGTGCGACGGTCACGGGCCTCACGCCCAACACGGCCTACACGTTCTCCGTCGCGGCGACGAACGCTTCGGGTAATGGTGCGGCGGCCTCGGCAGCGTCGGTCACGACCATTCCTGCGACACCCGTCGTGACGGCGTCTCCTGTGGCCACGACGGCCAGCCTGTCGTGGACGATCGCCGGATCGGCGACGGGTCTGACCTACTCGATCTCGGGTCTGCCGGCCGGAGCGACGGCCACAATCTCGGGAACGACGGCGTCGATTACAGGCCTGGCACGGTCCACGACCTACACGCTCGGCGTCATGGCAACCGCCAATGGACAGTCCGGCGGCGTGGGCACGGTGACCTTCACGACCCAGTCGGGCGTGGTGCCGCCGACAGTGCCGACCGGTCTTGCGATGACCGCGGCGACCACGTCCAGCATTACGGTAGGCTGGGTGCCGCCCGTCACAGGGCCTGCTGCCACCTATACGGTGCAGTACGCGACGAACGCGGGCTTCACGACGGGGCTGGTGACGACCACCGGTGTGGCGACAACCGCGTTCACGGCATCGGGTCTTACCGCCAACACGACCTATTACTTCCGGGTCATGTCGGTGAACTCGGCCGGTACGAGTGCCTACACGGCCGCACTGACTGCCAAGACGGCGGCACCGCCCGCGACGCCTGCCGCGCCCACCGCAGTGGCGGTTGCGGCAACGACAGCCAGTCCGTCCATCACGTTGACCTACACCGCACCTGCGGCTGGCGTCACCTACACCGTCTACCAGGCGTTCCGTGCGACGGCTGCCGGTGCGTGGTCGGCTGCGACGGCGGTTGCCACGGGTGTGGCCGGGACCACTTGGACGACCGCGGCCGGTTCGCTGACCACGGGCTACCAGTATCGCTACTACCTCGTGGCGGTCAGCGCTGCTGGTACCTCCGCGAACGGCGCAGTCTCTGCTACGGTGACGGCCGGACAGTTGGCCAATGCCCCAACCGGACTGACGGCTACGCCAGTCGCGGGCGCCACCGTCGGTACTGGCACACGGACCGTCAATCTCGCCTGGGCTCTGGGCACGGCCAACGGTGCGCCGATCACCAGTATCCAGGTGCAGCGCGTGACCGGCGCAACCTGGGCCGGCACGGTCACCAGCACGACGCTGGCGGCGACGGCGACGTCGACGGCTGTGACCGGTTTGGTGCTGAATACGACCTATACATTCCGCGTCAATGCGGTCAATGCGTATGGCACGAGCAGCAGCACGACCGTCACGGTGACGACTGCGAAGTGATGTGTCAGTGAATCACCCGCCGAGCGAAGCCTCCCGGCTTCGTATCGGCGGGACTTCGAAGGAGAAACGTTGGTGCAGGTCCGATATGCGATAGCGGCTGTCTTGTGTTGTGGGATGGGGCTGGCGGTGGCGGAGGAATCCTCTCCATTCAAGACCCGAGCCGAACAGGAAAGTTACGCGATCGGTGCGCAGACGGCTCGTACGCTGCGGCGCGACAAGACGGACATCGATGTCGAAATGCTGGTGCGCGGTATTCGTGACGGACTGTCAGCGAATGGTGCTGCGATGCTGTTGTCCGACAAGGAAGTTCGGGCGGTTATGGGTCGCGTACAGCAGGAAGTGCGTAAAAACATGGTGCTCAACCGGCGTGAGCAGGGTGAGCGGGCGCGGGTTGAGGGCGCCAAATTCCTCGCCAGTCATGCGGCCGAGCCAGGGGTGGTGACGACCGCGAGTGGACTGCAGTACCGGATCGAGTCGACGGGCAAAGGACCGCGCCCAGTGCTGGGTGATGTGGCACAGGTCCGATACCGCGGCACGCTTCTTTCCGGAGCAGAATTTGATGCCTCGCCAGAAGACGCGCCTGCCCATCTGGTCATCGCGCAGACCATTGCCGGGTTGAAGGAAGCGCTGCAGATGATGCCGGTGGGATCGCGTTGGACCTTGTGGGTTCCTGCTCCCCTGGGCTACGGAGAGAGGGGCAAGGATGCCGAACTTGGCCCCCATGAAGTATTGAAATTCGAACTTGAGCTGGTTGGCATTGACCAGAAGTAAGAGAACCATGATCTCTTCGCCGTCGAATCGACGCACCACACGTCTCATGGGACGAACGGCGCTATTGGCTACTCTGCTGGCCGTTGCGACAGCACTCGCGCAGGCTTCTCCGGACGCCGGTCGTAAAATCTACAACGAGGCGATACTGCAGGACGGCCAAGCCTTATCGGGGTCACGTCTTAATGCGGGTATTCAGCCAGGCGCCGTCTCGGCTTGTGCTACCTGTCACCGTCCAAGCGGCATGGGCAGCGTCGAGGGCGAACTCCAGGCGCCACCGATTACCGGCAATGCGCTTTTTGGAACCGGCGATCGTGTCATCGCAACGATGGATCCCCGGACAGGCAAGGCATTCAACCGCCGCCACGCGCCCTTTACCGAGCAGGAGGTCGAGACCCTTCTACGGACAGGGCGATACCCCGACGGGCGCGATGCCAGTGCAGTGATGCCGCGGTACAACCTCAGTAATACCGACATGCGCGCGCTGATCGGCTATCTAAAGACGCTTTCGGTTAATTGGTCGCCAGGGGTGGCTGCCGATACGATCCATATCGCTACCGTCATCACGCCCGACGTGGATGATGCACGGCGAACCGTATTCAAAGAGATGGTCACCAAGATCGTGCACCAGAAGAACGGGAGCACCAAGGTGGCAGGACCTGCTTCACGTCACCACATGACCTCTGCCGCGGAACTGGTGCTCGGCACGGAGCGGCGCTGGGACCTCCAAATATGGGAACTGACCGGAGCACCGGAGACCTGGTCTGCGCAGCTCGACGGCTTTTATGCAAAAAACCCTGTTTTTGC
>CAXBRZ010000365.1:0-2840 GCA_963978075.1 uncultured bacterium
AGTACGACGCCTCCTCGAGCGTCTTGTTCACGATCTTCGGATCGAGCCCGAACGGGTTCTTGTACAGGCGGCCGTACTCGTGCATGCAGCTCGGCTTGCCGTCCGTGATCATGAAGATCTGCTTGTTCACGCCCTTGCGTGCATCGAGGATGCGACGCGCCAGCTGCAGGCCGGCGCGCGTGTTCGTGTGGTACGGGCCGGCCTGGATGCGCATCAGGTCCTTGAGCGGCACCTGCTTCGCCTCGTCGCCGAACAGCACGACGTCGAGCGTGTCCTTCGGGTAGCGCGTCTGGATCAACTGCGCGAGCGCGAGCGCGATGCGCTTCGCCGGCGTGATGCGGTCCTCGCCGTACAGGATCATCGAGTGGCTGATGTCGACCATGAGCACGGTCGCGCAGCTGCTCAGGTGCTCCTGCTCGTGCACCTCGAGGTCATCCTCGGTGAGCATGAGGTCGTCGATGCCCGCGCGCTTCACGGCGTTGCTCGTCGAGGCGAGCGGGTCGAGGTTGCCGAGGTCGTCGCCGAACTGGTACGGGCGCGTCTCGCTCAGGCGCTCGCCACCCTTGCCGCCCAGCGGCGTGCGGTGGTCGCCCGCGCCGCCGACACGCAGCGACGAGAAGATCTCGTTGAGCGAGTCCTGACGGATGCGCCGCTCGCCCGCGGGCGTCATGCGCAGCCCCTTCGGCGTCGTCTCGGCCTCGCCGCTCGACTCGAGCAGGTCGCGGAAGCGCGCGATGTCGAACTGGTCGTTGAAGAAGCCGTACTCCTCGCCGAAGCGCTCCATCCACTTGAGCGCCTCCTCGACGTCACCACCGGTCTGCAGCAGCAGGTTGCGGTAGATGTCCATCAACTGCTTGAGGTACTCGACGTCGTCCGGGCGCGGTCCCTTCCACTTGCCGTAGTCGAAGCGCATCGCTCAGACCCCCCGCTCGGCGAGCAGCACCGCGTAACCGGGCCGACCGTGCCGCGGCTCGACGCCATCCTCGACGATCGTGAACCCGCTCGCGGCGAGCCAGCGCCGGTAGGTCGCGACATCGGCATGGCTGTAGTACATGCCGACACCCGACACCCCACGCCAGTCCTGCTCGATGCCGGTCCACGGGTCGCGGCCGACGATGGCGAGCAGCCAGCCGCCGGGCACGAGCCAGTCGTGCAGGCGCTCGAACAGCGCCGGCTGCTCGTCGAGCGGCACGTTGATGATCGACCAGAACGCCGCGATCGCGTCGAACGAGCCCGACGTGAACGGTGCACGCGTCATGTCGTCGCACAGGAACGTCGCACCCGGCACGAGCGCGCGGGCCCGCGCGATGTTCACGGGCGAGAGGTCCACGCCCGTCACGCGGTAGGTGTCCGCCAGCGCACGTGCGACCGGCACGCCGTTGCCGCAGCCGAGGTCGAGCACCCGCGCGCCCGGCGCGAGACGACGCGTCAGGCGGCGCAGCCAGTGCTCATGGCTCGAGCCCTCGAGCGGCACGTCGTCGGCCCGGTAGGCATGCGAGGCGCGGTCGTACCCGTCGCGCACGATGGCCTTCGGGTCGAGCTCCGTGCCGGGCCGATCGGTCACGACGCGCTCCTTCCTCGCCGAGTCCGCCGAGCATGCTCTTGAGCATGTCCTTGTACTCGGTGGCGGCGGTGTCACTGCGCTCGCGCGACAGCATCGAGTTCTGGTGCAGGCCCTCGAGCACGAGCTCCATCGCCACCGCGTGCTCGTCGGCGTCCGCCGGCTGCAGGTAGCGGGTCGCGAGCACCCCGAGGCCCTTCACGCCCGAGAGCGCGGCCGCGTAGTCGGGCGTCGACAGGTCGTCGCCGATCGACAGGGTGTGCCCGCTCGAGAACCACTCGAGCACCGGGCGGTACTCCGACGCCGCCTGCTCCGAGTCCTCGGCCGAGGCACCGCGCGCACGCCGCCCGCGCGCACCGGCCGCGCCGGCGGGCGATGCCGGGCGCGGGTGTGCTATGATTGAAACTTCACGTCACATGCTGGGGGCGCGCAGGAAGTCCAGCGTCCAGCCACGGGTGGGATCACAGCTCCACCGGGCCCGATGCGCAGGCCAAATGACCGGGCTTTCGCGGCGCCAGAGATCATCGCTGCGCGCACGGCCCCACATGGTTTAAGCGGATTCAACTGTCACGCAAAACATCAGGCTCACGCCCGCACGAGTCGATAGTGGCCGACAAACCACTCGTCCCCGCCGTGATACCCGAATAGCTCCGCGCAGGCCATGAAGAACAACCGCCAGCGCTGCAGCCACAATGGCGCTTGCTCCCCATGTGCGGAGTAGAGCGCCTTCAGCGCCTCCGCATAGGCCGGGCTGTTGTAGGCGGCGTTCGCCTTCTCGAGGCTCGGAAACTCCGAGATCACGATGCGGTCCTTCAGGCCCGCCTCATACGCGTTCGAAGCGGTGCCGCGCGCGAGATACTTTCCGCCGAAGGGAGCTGTCGCGATCGGCGCAAGCTTGGCGTAGGCCGCGAGCTTTTCCGGATCGGAAATCGAGCGGTAGATCGTGACCCAGTAACCCTTCGCCATTGGCTGCACTCCCGGACAAATGAAAACGGGCGGAAGTTTATCCGCCCGCGTTTCGTTTCGTAAAGCTGTGGACGCGGCTTACTTCGCGCCCGAGCGCTTGATGCTCTTGATCTCCAGCGCCGGTAGGCCGGACTTCTCCGCGATCGCGAGGTCCTGCTCGTGGATCGCCTGCTTGGCCGGCTCGTCGCCGTCGAGGCCGCCGAGGATGCCTGCGGGGACGCGGCGGTTGGAGCGCTGCGAACCGTCGACGTAGATGACGTCGAACAGCGCGAATTCGCCGCCGGCTTTCGTTCCAGGTTTGCGGGCCATGATG
>CAXBRZ010000366.1:0-2817 GCA_963978075.1 uncultured bacterium
GCCTGGCAGTTGCGCGGCGAGGCGACGGGGCACCAGGTGCCGCAGGCGCGGGTCGCCATGAGTGCGATCCTGGGCCTCGGCGCCAATGGCGCGTCGGTCGTACTGACGCGCTGAGATGGACAACGGGATTGGGTGGATGTGACATGAATGAAACGGATGTGCTGATCATCGGAGCGGGCTTTGCCGGAATCCGGGCGCTCCATACGATGCGTTCGGCCGGCAAGCGGGTGACGGTGCTCGAGGCCAGTGCCGATGTCGGCGGCGTGTGGTACCACAACGGCTACCCCGGTGCGCGCTGCGATGTCGAGAGCTACGACTACTCGTACCGCTTCTCGCCGGAACTCGAGCAGGAGTGGCGCTGGAGCGAGCGTTACGCCCAGCAGCCGGAAATCCTCCGCTACATCCGCCACGTGGTCGAGCGCTTCGACTTAAGGCGCGACATTCTTTTCAACACGCGGATGGCGGACGCGCGCTACGACGAGGCCGCGCAACAGTGGCACGTGCAGTGCGAGGACGGACGCGTGTTCAAGTCCCGCACCCTCATGCTCTGCGTCGGCCAGTTGTCGACGACGAAGCAGCCGACGTTCAAGGGGCAGGAGCGGTACGCGGGGACCATCATCCACAGCGGTGACTGGCCGCACCATCCGGTCGATTTTGTAGGCAAGCGGGTGGCCATCATCGGCACCGGCTCCTCCGGCATGCAGATGACCCCGGTGATTGCGGCGAAGTGCGCGCATCTGCACGTCTTCCAGCGCACGGCCAACTACAGCATCCCGGCCGCCAATGCGCCCGTGTCCGACGAGGAAGACCGCGCCGTGAAGGCCAACTACCGCGCGCGGCGCGAGCAGGCGGCGAATTCGCCGAGCGGACTTGGTTTCCTGCCGAACAAGACCTCGGCGCTCGCGGTGACGGCCGAGGAGCGCGAGCAGGTCTACGAGGCGGCCTGGAACCGCCTCGGGTTTGGCTTTGCGCTCGCCTACTACGACATCCTGCTCAACAAGGACGCGAACGACACGGCGGTGGAGTTCATCTGCCGCAAGCTCCGTGCCCGTGTGCACAAGCCCGAGGTGCGCGAGAAGCTGATTCCGACGGGGCACGCCTTCGGCTCGCGCCGTCCGTCGGTCGACAGCGGCTACTTCGAGGCCTTCAACCGCGACAACGTCTCGCTCGTCGACGTGCGCGAGACGCCGATCGTCGAATTCACCGCCGGCGGCATCCGCACCAGTGCCGGCGAACTGCCCTTTGACATCATCATCTTCGCCACCGGCTTCGATGCGTTCACCGGATCCTTGCTGCGGCCGAGGATCGCCGGACGCGGTGGGCGCACCTTGCAGCAGAAGTGGGCGGAAGGTCCCGTGACGCAGCTGGGCGTCGCCGTCAGCGGCTTTCCGAACCTCTTCATCGTAGTGGGGCCGGGCAGCCCGTCGCTGCTCTCGAATGTGCTCGTGTCGACCGAGGAACAGGTGGACTGGCTCGAAGCGCTCATCCGCCGCATGGACGAGGCGGGTGTTACCGAGTTCGAGGCGACGGAGGCGGCTGAGGTCGACTGGACCGCCCAGGTGCAGGCGCGTGCCCAGGAAACCCTCTATGCCTCGACGCCGTCGTTCTACAACGGGGCGGAAGTAGCCGGCAAACCGCGCGTGTTCATGCCCTACTCCGGTGGCGTGCGTGGCTACCGGCGTCTGCTCGAGCAGTGCGCGCGCGAGGGTTACACCGGCTTTCAGTTCCGCCGCGCCGATGGTGGCGAGGCGGCCGTCGGGCCTCCTCGCGCAGCGGTGGCCTGAGCGGTCGTGTCCATGCGCGTCGATCCTGCCTTCCACGCCCTGCTCGCGGATCCGCGCGTGCACCTGCGCCGGCCGGCCCCTCCGCTCACGGTGCCGCAGCTGCGCGAGGCGGCGAACGCTTTCATGGCGCGTGCCGCGGGACCCGCGATGGCGAGTGTCACCGACCGCTCCGTGACGGGGCCCGACGGACAGCCGATCGCGCTGCGCGTCTACGAGCCTGTGCAGGGCGCCTATGCCGCGGCGCGCATCGTCTTCTGTCACGGCGGCGGCTTCGTGTTCGGCAGCCTCGACACGCATGACGCGATGGCGCGCAGCCTTGCGCAGCACAGTGGTGCGGCGGTGGTGGCGGTCGATTACCGGCTGGCGCCGGAGCACCCGCATCCGGCGGCCGTGGAGGAGTGCCTTGCGGTTGTGCGGTCGCTGCGCGCCGAGGACCCGGAGGAGGCGGCCGTGCCGCTGGCGCTGGCCGGCGACAGTGCCGGTGGGCATATCGCGCTTGAAAGCGCGCTGCGCCTCGCTGCGGCGGACGAGACGGTGGCGCATGTCGCCGTGCTCTATCCCGTGATCAGTGCCGCCTGCAACAGTGACTCGATGCGCGTCTTCGGCGAGGGCCATATGCTCACGCGCGAGGCCATGCGCGATATCTTCGATCTCAACATCGAGCGGAGAGGGATCGAGCAGATCGAGCCTGCGTCCATACAACATGCGTTGCCATGCGCGGGGAGTTGTTTTGCGCGCCATCAGCGCCCCTTTCCAAGTTTCGCGCAGATGTCATGGCGATGACAGCCCACGAGATGATCATTCACCATGCCCGTTGCCTGCATGAAGGCATAGATGATGGTAGGGCCGCAGAAGTTGAAGCCCGCTTTTTTCAGCTCTTTCGACATGGCAACAGAGATGGGGCTCTCAACCTGCATCTCGCCCATGTGACGCAGCTTGTTTTGTTTCGGCTTGCCGTCGAGATGTTTCCAGAGGAAATGCTAGAAACCCTCGCGCCCTTCAATATCAATCCAGACGCGTGCAGATTTCACCG
>CAXBRZ010000367.1:0-2797 GCA_963978075.1 uncultured bacterium
GTCTGGTCCCACTTGGTGGTGCAGCACGCGGGGTCCACGCTGCAGACCGCTCGGCTGCAGTCGGCGTTGGCGCAGCCCGGCGAATTGTGCGCGGTCAGGCAGCCTTCCCGGCCGATCGTGACCGGGAAGTTCGGCGTGCAGATGAACGTGGCCTCGCGGGCGCAGTCGTTCGAGGCGGCGATCCGTCCCCCGGCGGGCGTGTGGCCCGAGGGGCGGCTGTACTGGAACATGCTCGGCCGCCGCGGCCTCTACGATCCTGCCAGTGTCCGCCGGCAGATCGCCGAATCCTCCTCGGCACTCTCGGTCCTCGGCGGCGACATCCCCGCCAACGGCGTCGATCTCCGCGTCGAACAACTCGCCGGCGGCTGACCCCGCCCACGGCCACCGGCGGCCGCCCGTCCGCAAAGGCGTGACGTAGGCAACGCCCAGAAAACCGGCAGCGCCGTCACAATCCCGGTGGTGGCGAGGGTCATGGCGACGATCGACAATCCGGTGCTCGATCCGACGTATCGGCTGAGCCAAAGGCCTAGACCGGCCGTCATCACGGCTGCGAACAGGTGCAGGCGCCGTTCCTGATTCCGATCCGAGTGTCGACTGAACGGCAGCATCCCTGCCGCGCCAACCCCGTAGGGAATGGCGCACAGCAGTCCGATCTGCAGCGCATCGCGTACTCCGGTGACCCGGATGAGCGTGGGTAGCCAGAATCCCACGCCGTATAGTCCGACCACGAGAAAGAAGTAGATGGCCGCCAATCGCCAGAGAGGACGCGTCCGAAAGGCCGCCCGGACGGTGGCGGTGCGTGTGAGCCTGGCGTCTTCGGCAAGCGCCTGTCGCACCAGTTGCTTCTGTGCTTGCGAGAGCCATGGGGCGCGGTCCGGGCTGTCATACAGCAGACCCCAGACGGCGAAGCTGGCGATGACGGCGGGCAGTGCTTCAAGCATGAACAGCCACTGCCAGCCCGAAAGGCCTGCAGTGCCGTGGGCTTTTTCGAGGATCCATCCGGACAGCGGGCCGCCAATCACCCCCGTCAGCGGTACGGCGGTCATGAATGTCGCAGTTGCCGATGCGCAGCGCGCTGCCGGAAACCAATACGTCAGATACAGCAAGACTCCGGGAAAGAAGCCGGCCTCGGCGACACCGAGGAAAAACCGCAGCGTGTAAAACTGCATCGGCGTCGTCACGAAGGCCGTTGCAGCGCTGAGCATCCCCCAGGTCAACAGGATCCTTGCAATCCACCGCCGCGCTCCGACTCGGTGCAGGATCAGGTTGCTTGGAACCTCGAACAGGAAGTAACCCACGAAGAAAATGCCGGCGCCAAGGCCATAGACAGCGTCACCGAAGCCCAGCGCCGCATCCATTTGCAGCTTGGCGAAGCCGACATTGACCCGGTCGAGGTAGGAGATGACGTAACAGGCAAAGAGCAGGGGTAGCAGTCGCGCCGTTACCTTGCGGTAGGCATTGGCGAGTGCTGGCGCCTCTGCGCATGGCTGGTTTGAGGCCGGTGGGCGAACCTCGGGGTCTTGGCCTTGATCGGTCATGCGTCTAGCGCGCCGTCGTGCGTAGCGTTCCGTCCGACCAGACCACCTTGCCGCGGTAGAGCGTCATCGCGCAATGCAGCGACTTGAGTCGGGCAGCGGGGATCGCCAGGGGATTGTGCTGCCAGATGGCGATGTCCGCGCTCTTGCCCACTTCGAGCGAACCGGTTTCGGTCTCTAGGAAGAGTTGCCGTGCTGCCCAATTTGTATAGGACCGCAGCGCCGTCTTGACCGTCACCGCTTCGCGTAGTCCAAATGGATGTGCGCCGTAGGTTCCCTGTAAGGGGCTGCGCATGACGCTCGCCCACAGTCCGTAGCGGGCGGGCAGGGGCGTGACATCGTAATCCGAGCCTCCTGCCCAAAGAATTCCGCGCTGCAAGTACGTGGCAAAGGGATTGAGGCGCGCTGACCTGACGGGGCCGAAATTGCCTGCGTAATTGTCGCCAATCCACCAGGTGAATGGACCTTGGGCTTCGGGGATCGCAGCGTCATATTGCTGCTGCAACTGCGCCATCATCGTCAAGGCGTGCTCGGACGGCACGTTGGCATGAATGATGGAGTGGCGCAGGTGGGCACGGGGATATTCCGCAAGACTCGCCGCGTAGGTGTCGACGACCCAGTCGATGGCTCGGTCACCGATGGCATGGGTGCCGACCGGGATGCCTGCCTGCGTAAAGTGCGCCACCATCAGCCGGTAGGTGTCAGGGTCCAGCAGCGGGTAACCACGGTTCCCGTGATCGGTGTCCGTAGAGCGCAGGTTCCAGTCGTCGTACATCCAGGCGGTACGGCCGCCGCCACTGCCATCCATATAGAGCTTGATGCCGCAACTGCCCAGATCGTCACTGGCGGCCGTAAAAGCGGGCAGTTGGCCCAACCGGTTGATGAGGCGGTCCGCGTCGGCGAGCGTCTTGCCGGCGCTCCAGAGTACACAGACATGGGCGGTGAGTTGATGGCTGGCGGCGAGTGACCGATAGGCGCGCCAGTCGTCTTCGTCGATCGAGGGGTCCTTGACGCCGGTCATACCCTCGCGGGCCATCAGGGCCAGACTCTCGAGGATGCCGTCGCGCCGCTCTCGGTCCGATGGGGCAGGAATCAGGACTAGCAATGCGTCGCGGGCGCCTTCCTTGAGAACGCCGGTCGGCTGGCCGTTTGAGTTGCGCACGATGGTGCCCGCAGGGGGGTCCGCTGTGTCGGCGGCAATCCCCGCCAGACTGAGGGCCACGGTGTTTGCCGTGCCATAGTGTCCCGTCGTCTGGTCGAGC
>CAXBRZ010000368.1:0-2794 GCA_963978075.1 uncultured bacterium
CCGGCAGTGGATGCTCGACGAGACTCGACGCGCCACCCGAGACGAGCACGCGCACCGCAAGGCCGGCCGGCAAGGCATCGAGGAAGCGCAGCAACGCCGCGCCGGCCGCCAGGCTGCGCACTCCGGGGACCGGGTGGTCTCCCGCATGGACCTCGATGGGCGGCGAGACGGGGAAGGCCGCGGCGTTGTGCTCGTCGGTCACCACGAACCCGTGCGTGAGGCGTGCGCCAAAGACCGCCTCGGCGCCGCGCATCATCGCGGCGCCCGCCTTGCCAAGCGCGATGACGGCGACGGAGTGCGCCGCATCCTCGCGAAGGGCGTCGGCGACACGCCGCTCGCCGTCGACCGCCTGCAGTCCCGCGCGGTACAACTCCAGCAACACGCGCCGGGCCGAACCGTCATCCTGCGGTTCGTTAAGCTCAGACCTGAGAGCCGGCGCGCGCAGATTCATCGGCACCGTTGGCCTCCCGACGACGCGCCTTGGCATCATCCGAGCGTTCGTGTGCCAGACGCGAGAAGTACTCAGGCCCCACGTCACCGGTCACATACTCACCGGAGAAACAGGACGTATCGAACTGGTCGATGCGTGCCTTGTCATGGCGGACGGCGGCGACCAGATCCTCGAGGTCCTGGTAGACGAGCCAGTCCGCCCCGATCAGCGCGGCGACCTCCTCTTCCGTACGGCCTGCCGCCACCAGTTCGTTCTTGGCGGCCATGTCGATGCCGTAGACGTTCGGATGCCGGACGGGCGGCGCTGCAGAGGCGAAATACACCTTGGCGGCGCCGGCCTCGCGGGCCAGCTCGATGATCTGCGCGGAGGTCGTTCCGCGAACGATGGAGTCGTCCACGAGAAGCACGTTGCGGCCGCGGAATTCCAGGGGAATCGGGTTCAGCTTGGAGCGTACCGACTTCTTGCGCTGCTCCTGCCCGGGCATGATGAAGGTGCGCCCGATGTAGCGGTTCTTGACGAAACCTTCGCGAAACTCGATCCCAAGGTCCAGCGCGAGCTGCATCGCACTCGTGCGGCTGGTGTCCGGAATCGGGATCACCACGTCGATGTCATGATCCGGCTTCAGGCGGCGGATCTTCTCCGCCAGCTTCTCGCCCATGCGCATGCGCGCCTTGTGCACGGAAATGTTGTCGATGATCGAGTCCGGGCGGGCAAAGTAGACGTACTCGAACACACACGGCGTATGCGGGATGGCCGGCGCGCAGCGCGCACTGTGCAGGCCGCCGCCTTCCTCGATGTAGACGACTTCGCCGGGCTCGACGTCGCGCACCAGTTCAAAGCCGGCAAGATCCAGCGCGACAGACTCCGAAGCCAGCATCCACTCGGTGCCCTGCGGTGTCATGCGCCGACCGAGCACAAGCGGGCGGATGCCGTTCGGATCACGGAAACCGAACACCCCGTGGCCTACGACCAGCGCCACGACCGCATAGGCACCGCGGACGCGCGCGAAGACGCGCGTCATGGCCGAGAAAATCTGCTCGGGCGTCAGCTGCGCGCCGTTCTCCCGCTGCAGTTCGCTGGCAAGGATGTTCAAGAGCGCCTCGGAGTCGGAGCTCGTGTTCAGGTGCCGCTTCTCGCCGCGCCACAGGGCCTCGACCAGCTCGGGGGTATTGGTGAGGTTGCCGTTGTGCGCCAGACCGATCCCGTACGGCGCGTTGACATAGAACGGCTGGGCCTCGGCCGAGCCGTCGTTGCCGGCCGTGGGATAGCGGACATGACCGATGCCGATGTTCCCCGTCAACTGCAGCATGTGACGCTGCTGGAACACGTCGCGCACGAGCCCCGAATCCTTGCGCAGGGACAGGTTGCCGTGCTCGACGGTCATGATGCCGGCGGCATCCTGGCCGCGGTGCTGCAGGACGGTCAGCGCGTCATAGATGCGCTGGTTGACCGGGTGGTGACCGACGATGCCGACGATGCCGCACATGCTGTTGCCATTCTCCGCTGGACCGCGCCTCCGGGCTCCGTCGCCTTAGCCGTCCGAGTCGGGTTCGGCGAGCGCACGGCGCGCCAGATCCCGTGATTCTCCTGCCACACCCTCAAGCCAGCCCGCCACATGCACGGCGTAGCCCATGAAGTGCGACTGCCGCCACCAGGGCTCGCCATCCAGGTGCAGGTGCAGTCCCAGAAGGGCGCCAAACCCGGCGATGACGAAACCGCGCACCAACCCGAACAGGAACCCGAAGATACGGTCAACCACGCTCTGCCCGCCGGCCGTGTGGGTGATCCACGCCAGCACGTGACCGGTCAGGGCGCCCAGCAGCAGCACGACGATGAAGACGACCGCACGTGCCACCCACGCCTTCTCGATGGGCGTCTGCAGAATGCCGCCGAGGTAAGGATGCAGGAAGCCGGAAAAGCGCCACGCGATGATGATCGCGAGCAGCCACGTGATGAGGGCGACGATTTCGCGGACGAAGCCGCGGATGGTACCGATGATGACAGAGAGCAGGACGACAGCGAGTAAGAGGGTATCCGCGCCTTGCATCGTGAGTCCGTCAGTGCGCCGGTCGGGGCGAAGTGGCGATTTTAGCCGAAAGCGACTCCGGCGGCAGCGTTACTGCACCGGCGCGACGTTGCCCTTGTGACCCTCGCCCTGCAGCCGTTCGGCAATGCGGTCGATCCGCCCGCGGTCCTGCTCGGGACCGACCCGCACGCGCCACAGCGTCTTGCCACCCCCGCGGAACTCGGAGACGAAGGCCTTGAACTTCTTGCCCTTCAGCTCACGTGCGAGCTTCTCGGCGTTTTCCTTCGACGCGAAACTGCCAAGTTGCACCACCCAGC
>CAXBRZ010000369.1:0-2785 GCA_963978075.1 uncultured bacterium
GGAACGGTCGATCAGCGCGACCACCTCGGTGTCGATCCGATCCAGGGCCTCGACGGAAAGGCCATGCTCTGCCGCCGTGGCACGGAAATTCAGCAAGCAGTCCATTTCCTGACGCTGCCGCTTGACCTCATCCTTTGCCCGGTAAAGTTGCGGATCCCCCTCGAAGTGACCAAAGAAGCGGGTCGCGACGGCTTCGATCGCATAGGGACCCTTGCCGCTGCGGGCATGCTCAAGGGCACGGCCCATCGCCGCAAAGACGGCATGAAAATCAGTGCCATCGATTTTTTCAGCCGGCATGCCGAATGCTGCTGCGCGACCCGCGATGTCCTTGGAGCCCACGGCGTACTCAACGCCCGTGTGTTCGCTGTAACCGTTGTTCTCGTAGATGAAGATCGCCGGAACCTTCAGCACAACGGCCAGGTTCATGGCCTCGAACACCGTCCCCTGATTGCAACTGCCATCGCCACCAAAGGCGACGGACACCGTGCCGTCTCCCCGATTGCGGCAGGCGATGGCGGCACCGACCGCCAATGGCGGACCGCCGCCTACGATCGCATTGGCACCCAGCATGCCTTTCGTGACGTCAGCAATGTGCATTGAGCCGCCATTGCCCTTGCAAAGGCCATCGGCCCGGCCGTAGATCTCCTTCATCATGCCCATCACGTCGCAACCCTTGGCGATGCAGTGGCCATGTCCTCGGTGCGTGCTGACGATGTAGTCGAGCGTACCCAGATGTTCACAGACTCCGACCGCGATCGCTTCCTGGCCGGAGTACAGGTGCGTGAAGCCAGGGATTTCCCCTGTCTGGATTTCGACGTGCAGGCGCTCCTCGAATTCGCGGATGGTGCGCATCTGCCGATAGGCCCGCAGCAGACTCTCGACGGACAGTGGCGGTGCAGCGGACAGGTGAGTCAAGGCAGTGCTCCTTGAGGATGCATGGAGGGTTCGCCCGGCGAGGGCGGGCCCGGATCCCTACTCTACGGTCCGGACCGAAAACAATCAATTCTGACGGTAACAAACAGTTGTGATTTTTTTGAAAATGCCGCGCATTTCCGGCCCTTCCTGGCCTACGACGTAGCAGCATCCTCCTCCGCCGCCTGGGCCGTACCGTTCAGGTAATCGTCTAGGACCTTGTGGAAATGGCGGATGCGCAGTTCCTGCTCCCCCAGCCACAGGCCGTCAAAGCCGGCGGAGTGCATCCCCGCCTGCACCCCAGGAAGGTTCTGGGCATCCTGGTCGAGCACGAGACCGATCGACTTGTCGCCGTGCGGAAAACGCTGGTGCCGCGGCCGGTCCGGCCACTCAGCGCCGTCCGGCACGAGTTCGAACGTCCAGATGTCGTAGTACATCTTGTTCGGATCCGTTTCATGCGGACGCTGGCGGAACAGCATCAGATCGTCGGCGTGCGTATTCAGGGTGACGTTCGGAAAGATCAGATAGTGGTAGTCGTCCGTCAACTGGTCATCGTTGAGCAGCGAATAGTCCTTGCCCTGCGAAGCGCCATGCTTGCGTTTCCATTTCTGGACGTCGCGCCGGATGTTTTCGATCGGTTCGTCGTAGTCCGCGGGATCCATTCCTGCCGCCTTCATGATCACCTTGATCGGGTCGGGAATGGTGTTGGGCTTGCGGACCCTCGGCGACAGCGTGCCGAACGGGATCAGGTAACGGTTATGGCGCTCGTAGGTGTCGATCTGGATGTCGAGATCATGCAGATACCACATCAGTTGCGGATGGATGCCCTGCACATGGTAACTCTCGTTGAAGGCATCGACGGAGGCCTTCCAGTTGCAATTCCACTCGACAGTGATGTCGCGCGTCATCGCCATCTTGTGAAAATTGTAGGGAGCGAGGTGCTTGTCGACCGGATCCAGATAGTCGCTCAGCGGCCCCGCTGCAGGATTGAGACTGAACCAGACGAAGCCGCCCCACGCTTCGCATGGCAGCAAACGAATTCCACGACAGGGAGGCGCACCCTGCACGAACGTATCGAGGTCCGGAATGCGCTTGAACGAACCGTCAAGATCATATTCCCAGTGGTGGTACTGGCACTTGAACGTCTCGGAACTGCCGACACCCTCGGGCCGCAGTCGATTCCCGCGGTGCAGGCAGACGTTGTAAAACGCTTTCAGGCCGCCATCGCGCTGACGGACGATGAGAACCGATTCCTTGCCGATATGGGTTGCGATGTAGTCCCCTGGCTCCGCCAGGTCCCGTTCCCAACCACCGAGCAGCCAGACTTTGCTCCACATGCGCTCCCATTCGAGCTGCATGAAGGCCGCCGAGGTATAGCGTTCCTTTGCAATGACCCCGTGACCGAGCTGTGGGTCCGGCGTCTTTTCAACGGGAGTGACCGGACTTTCCTCCGCAGCAACGCGACGTACCTTCTTGTACTTCGGCGCCATAGAGGCCGCATACAAAGCTGCTTTTTCGGCATCTGTGGTCATCAGGCTACTCCGGCGCCACTCTTGGGCGCGTCGCCATCCACGCCATACCGCGGCGCAGAATCGTGTGGAAGGCAGGCTCCTTCCAGCTGCCACGCTCTTCGTTCGGATACTCGGCCATCAACGGCTGCATGTCATAGCGACTGCGCGCGTGACCCAGTGTGAAATAAAGCACCTCGCCGGTACCGACTTTCTTTATGTAGAGCACGGGCCGGATATCGTCACCCGTCCAATCCGCCTCGACAAACCCAGGAGTCATTCCCGAGAACCGGGTATGCAATAGCACCTCGATCGGAGGATGCAGCTCGGAGAGGTACAACTCGTCGTCGGCAGCAAAGGCTGCC
>CAXBRZ010000370.1:0-2777 GCA_963978075.1 uncultured bacterium
GACGACGCCGTAGATGTTCGGCACGCCCGGCTTGATCGAGAAGTCGTCCATCTCGTTGTTGAGCAGGAAACCGGCGCCACGCACCACCGCACCGCTGCCGAAACTGTCGTTCAGCGTGTAGGTGACGGAGACGGCGTTGCCCTCGTGATCGAGCACCGAGTAATGCGTCGTCTGGTGATGCTCCTTGAGGCCGGGCAGCACCTCGGACGTCGCGGTGGGCTTGTCGGGGTTGATCTCGGCGGCGCGGCGCGCGATGTAGGCGGGATCCGTCAGGGCCGCGACCGGCACCGACACGAAATCCGGATCACCGAGGTATTCGGCGCGGTCGGCGAAGACGCGCTTCTCGATCTCGGAGACGCGATGCACGTAGTCGGCGGAGTTCGGCGCAACGCCCTTGAAGTCGGCGGACCGTGCCGACTTCATGCCCAGGAGCTGCAGAAGCGCGATGCCGCCCGAGCTCGGCGGCGGCGCGGTGATCACGTGAAAGCCGTCGGTCTGCGCTTCGAGCGGCGACCGCCACACCGGCTGGTAGTCGGCGAGATCCTGCAAATCGATGAGACCGTGATCAGCGCGCATTGACGCGGCAATGATGTTCGCGGTGCGGCCGCTGTAGAAGTCCTTTGGACCCTCTGCCGCAATGCGCCGAAGCACCGCGGCAAGTTCGGGCTGGCGCCAGCGCTTGCCCTCGCGCAGCGTGAAGTAACGTGGGAAGTTCGTCTTGCCGCGCATGGCGGCCGCCTCTTCCGCCGCGCCTTGCGCGAGCGCCGCCGAGACGATGAACCCGCGGCTCGCAAGCGTGATGGCCGGCGCCACATCGGTCGCCCACGGCAACTTGCCGAAGCGCTGGTGCAGCGCGTAAAGGCCGGCCACGGTGCCGGGCACGCCTGCCGCCCGTGCGCCGATGGTGCTGGCGTTCGGGATCGGATTGCCCTTGGCATCGAGATACATGTCGGCGCGGGCCTTGTGCGGCGCCCGCTCGCGGTAATCAAGGAAATACGCCTTGCCGCCGATCCAGAGGGTGGCGAGTCCCCCACCGCCCAGGTTGCCGGCCTCAGGGTAGGTCACGGCGAGCGCGAAACCGGCCGCCACCGCCGCGTCCACCGCATTGCCGCCGGCGCGCAGGATCTCCTCGGCCGCCTCTGTGGCATGAACGTCCGCCGTGGCGACCGCCGCACGGCGCGCCTCGGCAGCACCCGCGCAAAGGCCGAGGGCCAACAGCACCACCCCACCACGAATACAAAGACGACTCGACATGCATCACGCTCCGCGCCGGGCTATTTGCCGGCGGAATAACCAAAATCGATGGACAGCAGCGCGCCGGTGATCGGCGCTGCCTCGGGCTGCGCCAGATACTCGATCAGCGCCGCCACTTCGTCAGCCTCGATGAACCGGGCCCGCTCGCCCTGAGGATACCCGGCCAGGAGCCGCGCGTAATAGGCGTCGGGATCACCGCCGCCGTAGCGCGCCGCCTGCGCGACGAGCATGGGCGTGCGCACATCGCCCGGGCACACCGCCACGACCCGCACGTCACCGGCCAGCTCGAGCGCCAGCGCCTTCGTGAAGAGCGACACCGCGCCCTTCGAGGCGCAGTAGAGCGCGGCGCCGGTATTGCCCTGCACGCCGGCATCCGAGGACAGGTTGACGATGAGTCCGCGACGCGACTTGAGATGCGGGATGGCCGCCGAGGACACGAAATAGAGCGCCTTGAAATTGACGTCCATCACGACGTCAAAATCCGCCTCGACCGTCGCCTCGGTCGGACCCTCGCGCCAGACGCCGGCGGCATTGACGAGCACATCGACACCTCCGGCAGTCGCGACCGCCCAGTCGAGCAAGGCGGTGCAGGCGGCAGGCGTGCGCAAGTCGGCCGCAAAGGCCGGCGCATCAAGCCTTGCCGACGTCGCCTCAAGCGATGCGCCCGCGAGATCCGTGAGCAACACACGATCGCCGCGGCGTGCAAAACGCGCCGCGACCGCCGAGCCGATTCCGCCACCGGCGCCAGTCACGAGCACCACCCGACTCATGCGCGGGACTCCATGATCGCGTTGCCGCCATCGATGACGAGCAACTGCCCGGTGATGTACGAGGCGGCGTCGCTGGCAAGAAACGCGATGGCCGCCGCGACTTCCGCCGGTGTGCCGGAACGGCCGAGCGGCGTCGCCTGCCCTGAGCGGATTTCCGCATCGGTCTGCGAACCGGTGGCGATCCAGCCCGGTGCCACCGCGTTCACGGTGATGCCGGCGGTCGCGACCTCCAGCGCCAGCGAGCGAGTGAGCCCCAAAAGTCCGGCCTTTGCCGCGGCATAGGCGGCATCGCCCGCAACGCCTGCCACCGCGCCGGTGGTCGAGGACACGTGCACAATGCGGCCATAGCCGCGCGCGAGCATGGCCGGCACCACATGCCGGCAGGTCAGGTACGGCCCGATCAAGTTGACATCGACCACCCGGCGCCACACCTCGGTGTCGAGCTCCCAGGTCAGCCCATTGCCACCCGTGATGCCCGCGTTATTGACCAAAATGTCAATGCGCCCCGTGGTGGCCAAGGTGTCATGAGTGGCGCGCGCCACTGCCGCGTCGTCGGTGAGCTCGACGCTGTAGTCGGCCCACTTCGACCCCCAGAGGTCGATGGCGGCGGAGTAGCCGTTGATCCAGAAACTCCAGTTATCGCTTGAGCCGACACGCGGGACGATCCACGGGAGTGCCGCGCCTTCGCAGGGAAAGGAGGCGGACTGGCGGAACGCGGTGACGCACTGAGTCACGAGCGGCTCGGCGTTGGAC
>CAXBRZ010000371.1:0-2755 GCA_963978075.1 uncultured bacterium
CCCGCACGGATCTGTTCGTGAAAAAGCGGCACGACCGAGCCGCGCGAGGCGAGCACGTTGCCGTAGCGCACGCCGATGTCGATCTGCTGGGCGGCGAAGTCGACCGGCTTGAGGCTGGTGTCCAGCCGTACGTCGGTTTCAGCACCGATTACTGGCGCAACAACCTGAAGAACTACTACCCGCACATGTACTGGGGCTTCGGCCTGAAGTACATGGAAGCGTGGCTCGACAAGTAACCCACTCCGGATAAACGAGGCTTACGGTGTCCAACTACGTCGTCCGGCGGCTCCTTTGGGGCATGACCGCCGTGTTCGGGGTCGCGACGCTGGTGTTCTTTCTCATTCGCGTTGTGCCGGGCGACGTGGCGAGCCTCGCGCTGTGGCTTGCCGGGGATGAGGCGGGCTATGCCTCGGGCCAGTTGTGGACGCTCGATGGCGGACTCACCGCGCAGGTGCAGCAGATGCGCTTGGGCTCGCCGTGAGCGCGCACGACAAGGTGGCGATCGTCACCGGCGCGGCGCGCGGGATCGGCGCGGCCATCGCCGCACGCTTTGCTCAGAGCGGTTATCGGGTCATGGCCTGCGGGCGGCATGCACGGCCGGCCGGTCTTGATGCCTCGATCGGCTGGCAGGTGGCGGACGTGTCGGTCGAGGCGGATGTGCAGAGGCTCATGGAGGAGACGCTCGCCACCTACGGCCGGCTCGACGTGCTCGTGAACAACGCCGGCGTCCAGCCGGCGGGGCGGCTCGTGGACGCCACCGATGCCTACTGGGACGCGGTCATGGGCACGAACGCGCTCGGCGTGTTCCGCTGCTCGCGAGCCGCGATCCGCCACATGCGGGGTGCCGGCGGTGGCGTCATCCTCAACATCGGCTCGACCAGCGGCTTGCAGGCCGATGCGGGGCTTGCGCTCTACAACGCCTCCAAGGGCTTTGTGCACGCGCTCACGCGCAGCATCAGTGTCGACCATGGCGCCGACGGCATCCGCTGCAATGCGATTTGTCCCGGCTGGATCGAGACCGGCATGACCGACGACGCGTTCGCAGCGGCCAGGGATCCGGCCGCGGCGCGGCGCGATGCGCTCGCGCGCCACGCGGTGGGCCGGCTCGGACAGCCTTCCGACATTGCGGCGACCGCCGTGTGGCTGGCCTCGCCGGAGGCCGCCTTCGTGTCCGGCCAGACCTTTGTGATCGACGGCGGCCTGCTGGCCGGCTCCCCGATCCGTCCCGACCTCTACTGACCGTTGCCCCCGGAGCTGTCATGACTTCGTCTTCCCGTTCACTTCCGGCCCCTGAGACCGTCGCCGTCGTCGGCGCCGGGCTCATCGGCGGCAGTTGGGCCGCGCTTTTTCTGGCGCACGGGCACACGGTGCGCGTCTACGACGCCGCTGAGGATGCGGCCGAGCGCGTGCGCGCCTCGGTGGCCACCGCCTGGCCTGCGCTTGAGCGGCTCTGCGGTGCGCTGCCCGGGTGGGAGGCGCGGCTCTCGGTGCACGCGACGCCAGCCGAGGCCGTGACCGGTGCCACGTTCGTGCAGGAGAGCCTGCCCGAGCGCCTGCCCATCAAGCATGCGGTCTATGCGCAGATCGAGCCTGCGCTGGCGCCAGGTGCGGTCGTCTCCACGAGTTCCTCAGGGTTGCTGCTGAGCGACCTGCAGCAAGGCTTTGCCGATCCCTCGCGCCTGCTGCTCGGTCACCCCTACAACCCGCCGCATCTCATCCCGCTGGTGGAACTGCTCGTCAACGAGCGCACCGGCGCCGACGTGCTCGCCACCGCCGAAGCGTTCTATGCCGGCGTCGGCAAGGTGACCATCCGCCTCAACCGGGAAGTCCCCGGCCACGTGGCCAACCGCCTGCAGGCGGCGCTGTGGCGCGAGGCGATCGATCTTGTGGTCTCAGGGGTTGCCAGTGTCGCGGACGTCGACAAGGCGGTGGTCGCGGGGCCCGGCCTTCGTTGGGCGGTCATGGGCCCGCACCAGCTCTTTCACCTCGGGGGCGGGGAGGGTGGCATGGCGATGTTCTGCGAGCGCTATCGCGACTCGTTCCACACCTGGTGGGACTCGATGGCCGCGCCGCGCCTGAGCGAGGACGTCTGTGGTCAGCTCATCGAGGGCGTGCGCGAGCAGGCGGCGGGGCGCTCGACCGCGGAGCTCGCCGCCGAGCGCGACCGGCAGATCCTGCACGTGCTCACAAGGCCTTGCTGAGCGGTGCGGTGGCAGCGCCGCCGCGCATGAGCGCACTCACGCCATCCGCCGCCGGGCACGCGCCGCTGCGCCTCGCCATCGTGCTGCTGCCCTCGTGCAACGCGCAGGCCACGACGGCCTTCCTGGATCCGTTGCGCGCCGCCAATTACCTTGCCGGCCGACCGCTCTTCGTCTGGGACTTTCTCAGCCTCGATAGTGAGCCGGTGATGGCCTCCAACGGCATGACCTTCGCCGCCACGACGGCGCTTTCGGCCGCGCGACGGGATGCCACGCTCGTGGTGGTCAGTGCCAGCTGGACGCCGGAGGTGCATGGATCGCCGACGCTACGCCGCTGGCTCAAGGCCTGCGACCGGCGGGGCGCGACGTTGGTGGCGCTCGATACGGGCGCGATTGTGCTTGCGGCCGCCGGCTTGCTTGATGGCCATGCCGCGACCGTGCACTACGAACACCTCGCGGCGTTCCGGGAGCAGTTCCCGGCGGTGCGGGTCTCGGAGGCGCTCTATGTGCTCGACCGGGAGCGCTGGAGCTGTGCCGGCGGCGCGGCGGCGGCGGAC
>CAXBRZ010000372.1:0-2719 GCA_963978075.1 uncultured bacterium
GGTGCTCGCGACGCCGCGGGTGATGCCGCTGTACGCCGTGGCGCCGACCGTGCGGGCGGCCTTGTGGCTGGTGCGCGGCCGCCCGGGGACGGAGGTGCTTTCGATGCCTGAACTGGCGGGTGCACTGGCGGGCCTGCCGCTGGCGGCGAGCGGTTTTGCAGAGCCGTTGCTGCGCACCTGCGAACGCCTCGGGGTCACGACGGTCGGTGAACTGATGCGCCTGCCGCGCGAGGGTCTGGCGCGTCGTCTGGCGCCTCAGGTGCCGCTGCAACTGGATGAAGCGCTCGGCCGCATGGCACAGCCCCGACGCCGGCATGTGCCGGCAGAACGTTTCGTGCAGCGGCAGGAACTGCCCGCCGATGCCCATACGACGTCACTGCTGCAACCGTGGTGTGCGCGCCTTCTTGAAAGCCAGGAGCGCTTTCTTGTCGAACGGGATGGCGCGCTTTTGGAATGCCGCTGGCTGTTCCACCATCGCGCCGGTCAGGGGGCGACACGTCTGGTGCTGTCGCGTGCACAGCCGGCCACGCGGGCCGGTGACTGGGAGGGGTTGCTCGCCGAGCGCATGTCGCGCCTGCTGCTGCAGGCCCCTGTGGTCGCCATCAGCCTGCGCTCCGGCCCGTTGGTGCCTGCGGTGCCGCTGACGGATGGCCTCGCGGGGCACGCCGGGGAAGATCGGGCGGCCGCCCTGAGGCTCCTGGACCGTCTGCGCGCCCGCTTCGGAGAGGAAGCGGTTCACGGGGTCTGCCTTGTCCCCGAGCACCGGCCGGAATCCGCTTACCAACGGACGCCCGCAGCCCCTCCGCAGGACAGCAGCCCACCCCCCGTGTGGACTGGAACCTCCCGGCCGCTATGGCTGGTGGCCGAGCCGCAGCCCCTGACCGTGCGTGACGCGCGTCCCTGGCACGGTGGCCCGCTGCAGCTGCTGTCGGGGCCTGAGCGGATCGAGAGTGGCTGGTGGGGCGGTGGCGACGTGGCCCGTGACTACTACGTGGCCCGTGCCGGCAATGGCGCGCGGTTGTGGATATACCGTGCGCGCGATGTTTCCGCCTGGTTCCTGCACGGCGTGTTCGCCTGATGGCATGACGGTTGCCTACGCAGAACTGCACGCGCTGTCGAACTTCACGTTCCTGCGCGGCGCCTCGCATCCGGAGGAACTCGTCGAGCAGGCAGACGCGCTCGGCTACGAAGCACTGGCCCTCACCGATGAGTGCAGTTTTGCCGGCGTGGTGCGCGGCCATGTGGCGGCACGCGGGCGGCGGGTGCGCCTCATCGTGGGCAGCGAACTGCAACCGGCCGATGCGCCGAAACTTGTGCTGCTCGCCACCGGAAGGACAGCCTACGGACGACTGTGTGCACTGATCACCGCAGCGCGCCGTGCGGCACCCAAAGGCAGCTACCACGTGACAAGAGCCATGCTGGACGCCGCCGACCTGCGCGGCTGTATTGCCCTGTGGCCGGCGACGCTGTCGGCGACCGCGGCCGATGCCGTCTGGCTGAAGGAACGGTTTGGCGGGGATGCGGCACTCGCGGTCGAACTGGTGGCGGACGGGCGTGACCGTGAGCGGCTGGAGCGGTTGCCGGCGCTGGCGCGCGCGCACGGTCTTGCCGTGACCGCCAGCGGTGATGTGCATCTGCACACGCGATCCCGTCAGCGTCTGCAGGATGTGCTCTCGGCGATCCGGCTTGGCGTGCCTTTGAGCCGCGCCGGTCGTGACCTCCTGCCCAATGCCGAGCGCTGCCTGCATGACCTTGCGACGCTCGCGCGGCGTTACCCGCGCGCGCTGCTCGACTGCTCGGTTGACCTCGCCGTCCGCTGCCAGTTCTCGCTGGAAGAACTGCGCTACGAATACCCCGAGGAACTCGTACCGGCCGGGCACACCCCGGCCAGCTGGCTGGCGGTGCTGACGACGCAAGGCATGGCGCTGCGCTGGCCCAAGGGGGCGCCCGCGTCGGTACGCGTGCTTGTCGAGCGTGAACTGAAACTCATCGCCGAGCTGCGCTATGAACCCTTCTTCCTCACCGTCGAGGATCTGGTGCGCTTTGCGCGAGGTCGCGGAATCCTCTGCCAGGGGCGCGGATCCGCCGCCAACTCCGCCGTCTGTTATTGCCTTGGCATCACGGAAGTCGATCCGATGCGGATGTCGCTGCTGTTCGAGCGCTTTGTCTCCAAGGAGCGCGACGAGCCGCCGGACATTGACGTGGACTTCGAGCATGAGCGGCGCGAGGAGGTGATCCAGTACCTGTACGAGAAGTACGGTCGCCATCGCGCCGCGCTGGCGGCGACGGTGATCTCCTATCGCCCGAAGAGTGCGCTGCGTGATGTGGGGCGGGCGCTCGGGATGGATCCTGTCACGGTCGAAAGGCTCGCCAAGGGCGTGCGCTGGTGGCAGGACGCGTCCAAGACCTACGAGACAACCGTGCGCTTTGGCGCCGCGACGCTGTCGGATGACGCCGATGGCCCGGTGATCCGCGCCGCCCAGGTCCCGGAGCTGAGCGCTGAACGCATCCTCGCCGCCTTGCCGCCATTCGGGACCGTGATGCAGGTGCCGCCGGCCGTCAGCGCGTTGCAGCGGGGCGGCGTGCGGGACCACAAGCGGGTCCGCATGGGTGAAGTCGTGGTGCGCGACCCGCGGCCGGTGCGCCTGGAGTCGGTGGAAGTGCTCGGCATCGACGGTGCGTTTTTTGAGGAGGCCTTGGCAAAGACGAAACGCAAGGT
>CAXBRZ010000373.1:0-2710 GCA_963978075.1 uncultured bacterium
TGTCGAACGAGGGGGGATTCACGCCGGGCTGGTATCGGTCTGCAGGCCAGAATCGGGAGGAATCAGGGGTCAGGATTTCGTCGATCAGGACGAGACGCTCCTCCCGGTCCAGACCGAATTCGAACTTCGTGTCAGCGATGATGATGCCGCGCGTACGGGCGTATTCCGCGGCGAACGCGTAGAGCGCGAGTGCGGTCTGGCGGACTTCCGCGGCCCGCTCGGCGCCGATTTTTGCCGCAATCACCTCGAAGGACACATTTTCGTCGTGTTCGCCGACCGCTGCCTTGGTGGCGGGCGTGAAGATCGGTTCGGGCAGCCGGTCCGCCATCCGCAGGCCCTGCGGGAGCGGGATGCCGCAAATGGCGCCAGTGGCGATGTAGTCCTTCCAGCCCCCACCGATCACATAACCGCGCACCACGGCCTCAACCGGCAGCGCGCGCAGGCGCTGCACCACGACCGCGCGACCGGCGAGCATTTCCCGTTCGGCCGGGTCGGTGACGAATTCCTCGACCGAGCGGCCGGTCAGGTGGTTGCGGACGATGTGGCCGGTCTTCTCGAACCAGAAATTCGATATCTGGGTCAGGACCCGACCTTTTTCGGGGATGGGATTGGGCATCACGACATCGAAAGCCGAGAGGCGGTCCGTCGTGACGATGAGCATGTGCTCCCCGTCCAGGGCATAGACGTCCCGCACCTTGCCGCGATGGATCAGGTCAAGGCCCTTCAGGGCGGTCTCAAAGACAGGGTTCAGAGTCGGAGAGTTCATGGGACGCCGGTCGCCTCGCTGCTACCATGCGCGGCGAGGGTCGCCACGGGCCTGCATTTTCGCAATCGACTGAAACAAGGGTCAAGAAACGGATGCGTTGGATCGGAAAAGTGGTCGGAGGCCTGTTGGGTCTGGCGGGGGGGCCGGTAGGCGTGGCCCTCGGTGCCGCGATAGGGCACTCGTACGACGTGGCGGCGGAGGGGCGCGCCCAATCCGGCGCGCATCTGGACTTCCAGGGCTTCTTTTTCGATACCGCCTTTGCCGTCATGGGGTTCGTGGCGAAGTCGGATGGCCGAGTATCCGAATCCGAAATCGCGGCAGCCCGGTCGGTCATGCAGGGGCTGCATTTCGACGAGGCACATGTCGCCAGAGCCATTGCGGCGTTCACGCGCGGCAAGCGACCGGATTATCCGATCGACGCTGATGTCGCCCGACTCGTGCAGGTCTGCCGCGGTCGCCCCGACCTGCTGGGGCTGTTTCTGGAAATCCAGATGCGGGCGGTGCTGGCAGGGGAAGGGCTCGAGGGAAGCCGTCGGCGTCTCGTGACCGAGATCGGTCGGCGCCTCGGTTTTGCGGATTCACAGATTGCCGCCCTGGAGGGCCTCTTGCGCCAGCACGCCGGTCACTCCGGCCCGCAGACTGCCCGTCCGGCGGGCATGGGGATCGCACAGGCCTATGCCGTGCTCGGAGTCGCATCATCCGCAAGCGACGCGGAGGTCAAGAAGGCGTATCGTCGCCTCATGAGCGAGAACCATCCTGACAAACTCGTCGCCCGGGGGTTGCCGGAGTCCATGCAGGACCTTGCCAAGGAAAAGACCCAACGGATCCGTGAGGCCTACGACGTCATTGTCGGCCTCCGCGGGAGCCACCGAGGTGACTGAGACTCCGACCGCATCGCTGCCGGTGGCCCTGCAGGCTTTCTTCCGGGTGGCGGATGCCTGGGAATTGTCCGAGACGCAGCAATGCAAGCTGTTGCGCTGCCCCTCGACCGCCGTGCTGCGTCGCTATCGCGTCGGACAGGGCCCGCGCCTGACCGCGGCGCAGCAGAAGCGCATCCAGATCGTGACCGGCATCCAGGCGGCGTTGGCCAAGAACGGCATGACCGCGGAACGCGCGTTTCGCTGGGTACACGAGCCTCGCCGGGAGGCGCCCTTCAAGGGCGAAACCCCCGTGCACTACATGATGGATGGGGGCGTCGATGCCCTCGTTGCCGTTGCTCACCTATTGTCGGGACGCTGACCTCCCAAGAGTCTGACCATGCTGCAACCCCTTATCGCTCCGTCAATCCTCTCTGCCGATTTTGCCCGTCTGGGCGACGATGTCACGGCTGTGCTTGCAGCCGGAGCGGACGTTGTGCACTTCGACGTCATGGACAATCACTATGTGCCGAATCTGACCATCGGTCCGCTGGTCTGCGAGGCCTTGCGCAAGCATGGCGTGACGGCTCCGATCGATGTGCATCTGATGGTGAAGCCGGTCGATCGGATCATCCCCGACTTCGCCGCTGCGGGCGCCACCTGGATAACCTTTCATCCCGAAGCATCGGAACACGTCGATCGCACGCTGGGCCTGATTCGCGAGCATGGATGCAGACCAGGGCTGGTGCTGAATCCTGCAACACCGTTGAGTGTGCTCGACCACGTGATGGACAAGGTCGACATGATCCTCGTGATGTCCGTCAATCCAGGCTTCGGCGGGCAGAAATTCATTCCCCATGCGCTGGAAAAATTGCGCAGTATCCGCGCGAGAATCGCCGCGTCCGGGCGGGAGATCCGGTTGGAGATTGACGGCGGGGTCAAGGTCGACAACATCGGCGCCATCGCGGCGGCCGGCGCGGATACCTTCGTCGCAGGATCCGCGATATTCGGCGCGGCGGACTACGCGGCCACGATCGCCGCTATGCGGCGGGAGATCGCGGCTGCTGCCCCCGGCTGAGGTTCACTC
>CAXBRZ010000374.1:0-2699 GCA_963978075.1 uncultured bacterium
CCGAGGAATACGCTGCGTGGCGCGCACAGCAGAGGCTCGCCCGCGCAGAGCCAGTGCCCAACCGTATCGAAATCGACACCTCGGCGCTGCGTCGGGTGCCGCCGGCCGCCATCGCCACGGCCGTCGGCCCGAGCCCCAATGATGCGGAAGCGACCGTGGGTGCACTGCTTGTCACCGATGATTTCGAAACGGTCAAGGGCAAGGTCCGCAGCGACGAGCGTGGTACGACGCTGGTGCTGCAGCCGGTGGAAAAGCCGTGGGGGCCGGATTACCTGCGCGCGGGTCTGCTGCTGAACACCGATTTTGCCGGCAACAGCCACTTCCTCGTCACGGTCGACCATCGCGCCACGTGGCTCAACCAGGGCGGGCTTGAATGGCGCAACCGCGCAAGCTTTGGCCAGATCAACGCCCTGCGCTCGCAATTGCGGCTGCCATACAACACCGCTCGCACCTGGTTTATTGCCGCAGAGGCCGCTGCCGGGGAGCGGCAGCGTGACGTCTTCCGCTCCGGTGTCGATGCCGCGCGCTACCAGTTACGCAGCGAGTCTGCGGCGTTGCTGGCCGGCCGAACCCTTGGCGCGGCTGGCGAATTCAGTCTGGGGTTCGAACGCGGGCAGGATTCCTCCCGTCTGTCGATTGGCACGCCCGTCATTACGCCCCGCACTGTGACTACGGGCGTTTTCCGTGCCGGCCTCATCCTCGACACACTGGACAGTCTCGACTTCCCCACCCACGGAACACTACTACGATCGGATCTGCGCATCGCCGCTGCCACACTGGACAGCGATGTCGCCTACCGACGCTGGTCGAGCGAAGCATCGGCAGCCTTCGGCGGCCACAATGCCAGTCTCCTTTTCACCGCCCGCTACGAGACGGCGCTGCATACCGAGTTGCCCCTGTCTCAGGCCTTCTCCACCGGCGGCTTATTCAACCTGTCGGGCCTGTCACAGGAACAGTTGCTGGCCGACGAAATCGGCTTCCTGCGCGGAATCTATCGGACACGTTTCCTGCAAGGCAATACGCTGTTGCCTGACCTGTATGCCGGCGTCTCGCTGGAACTGGCGGATATCCACCGCAGTTACGATCCGTCCGCAGCACACCAAATTGTCGCGGAGTCCGTCTTTCTATCGGCACCTTCCGTCCTCGGACCCCTGTACCTTGGCATCGGCGCGGCCAGTGGGGGACATGGTGCGATCTATTTCTCTCTCGGCCGGCCCTGGCCTTGAGGCCTGCGGTGTCGCCACGTCGCCGAACAGCGCTGGCCATCCTCACTGCGCTCGTCATCGTGCATGTGGCAGCGGTCAGCCTGTATACCGCCCAATCACGCCAGCAGGCGCTCGTCGTGCAATTTCTCGAAGCGCGGGACGCCTGGAAAGCCGGCCACCTTGAAGAGGCTGCCGCCCGCTATCACGAGGTACTCGCCCAGCGGGACACTCTTGGGCGGCCATTCGTGCTGGTGGCCCATTACCCCAGTCTTGCGGATGCCTGGTATCTCCTCGGGCGGGTGGAAAGCGACCGCGCCCGAGTGGACGCTGCGCTCGTTGCCTATCATGAGTCACTCAAGGCCGGCGGCCGGGGCGCACGGGAATACCGGGAACTCCTCCTCGGCCAGCATCGCCTGCAGCAACTGAAGGACTGGGCCACGTCCGAGATCGCCCGCGCCCCCTCGGCCCCGCAACCCTACAAGGACCGGGCAGCGGCGCTGCTTGAGCTGGGCGATCCGGCCGGCGCACTTGCCGATTACACCGCGGCTATCCGCCTTCTGCCGGCGTGGCGTCGGCAGCGAGACCCGGCCGCACCGCCGGGTATGTCTGCCGAAGAAGCGGATCTCCTGAACTTGAGCGCTGCGTCATCGCTCGCGGCCGGTGACCGGACGGCGGCGGCCAGTGCCTGCCAGAGCGTGACGACCCGTCAGGGTCCCCGCGCGCAACTGGATCGCCTGTGCCGGGCGCTGCTCGCCCAACACGACGGCCAACTTGATGAGGCGCGCAGACTCCTCGGCGGATATCTGCCTCCTGCCGGGGAGCACGAGTGGCTGACGCAGGACCTGATCACGACGCCTTGACGAGTGCCGCGATCCGGATCGCCGTCGAGAGAGCCTCACGGCCCTCGTGGCCACCGACCAGAGGCGCGGCACCGCTGCGGATGGATTCCGCAAACGCTTCGATCTCCGCGCGCAGCGCGTCACCCTGCTCATACGTCCGTTCGTCGATGGCCACCTGGGGCAAGCCGCTTTCATTGGTTGCGCCACTCTTGCGAATCACCGTCAGCACTTTCTGGCCGAGATCCACCGAGACGTAGCGCTCGTCATCAAAGATGCGCAACTTGCGCTCGGTCTTGAGACTCACCCGGCTCGCGGTGACATTGGCCACGCATCCGGATTCGAAGCGGATGCGCGCATTGGCGATGTCGATGTCATCGGAGAAGACCCGGGTCCCGATCGCATCGATGTCCGTGATGGGCGACCTCACAATGCTCTGGATCAGATCGATGTCGTGGATCATGAGATCAAGTACCACGCTGACATCCGTGCCGCGCTGCTTGAAGGGAGCAAGCCGCGCCGACTCGATAAAGCGCGGAGCGCTGACAAGTCCCTCCGTCGCGCGCACTGCCTCGTTGAAGCGCTCCAGGTGACCGACCTGGAGGATGCGTCCGACCCGCCCGGCCACCTCGATGAGATCGGTGGCTTCCTCTACCGT
>CAXBRZ010000375.1:0-2698 GCA_963978075.1 uncultured bacterium
GCCGGCTTCGAGACCGAACTCACCTACACGCCTGCCGTCACGCCGCGACGCATCGCCATCGTGGGCGCCGGCGTTGCCGGGCTGTCCTGCGCGACGGTGGCGGCCGAGCGCGGCCATGCGGTGACGCTGTTCGAGCAGGCCGATCGCATCGGCGGGCAGTTCAACCTTGCCGCGCACATCCCGGGCAAGGAGGAGTTTCACGAGACGTTGCGGTATTTCCGCCGCCGCCTCGAGGTCACCGGGGTGACGCTGCGGCTGGGCACACGACCCGACGCGGCAACACTCGGCAGTTTCGACGAGGTGGTCTTTGCCAGCGGCGTACGACCGCGCAAGGTCAGCGTGGAGGGCTTTGACGATCCGCGCGTGATGACCTACAGCGAGGCGATCGAGGGGCGCCGACCGATCGGTGAGCGCGTGGTCGTCATAGGCGCGGGTGGCATCGGCTTTGACGTCGCCACCTTGATCACCGCGCCGCCACCCGCGGCGGATCCTGTCGCGGCCTTTGTGGCGCGCTGGGGGATCGACCGCAGCCTCGCGCGCCCGGGTGGCCTGTTGCCGGTCACCGCGGAGGTGGCCGCAGCCTCGCGTCAGGTGACCGTGCTGCAGCGCAAGGTCTCAAAGCCCGGTGACAGCCTCGGCCGCACCACGGGCTGGATCCATCGCGCGGAACTGAAAGACCGTGGCGTTCGTTTCTATGCCGGCGTCGAGTACGTCGCGCTGCGGGCGGATGGCCTGCACGTGATCCGCGACGGGCGCGACGAGGTGTACGCCGCGGACACCGTCATCGTCTGCGCCGGGCAGGAGTCCGTGCTTCCTGTCGAGGCGCAGGCACTGCGGGTGCCCGTCCACCTCATCGGCGGCGTCCGGCTGGCCGCCGAACTCGACGCCGAGCGCGCGATCCGCGACGGCGCGGAACTGGCCGCACGGCTCTGACATGGACACCGCGCAGCGACAGCACGACCTCTTCGCGCGCGCAAGGGCGCCGATCGAGGTGCGCGAGAACCCGCGGGTGCGGCGCCTGTCGGTGCGGGTCTATCCCGGTGGCGACGTGCGCGTGACGGTTCCGCGTGGCACCTCCGCGGGTGTCGTGCAGGGATTTATCGACAAGCACCGCGAGTGGATCGAACGCAAGGTTGCGCAATATTCGGTGGCCGAGGAGGAGGCGCTCCCCGTCGCGATCGATCTGGCCTCCACAGGCGACACCTGGGTGGTCCACTACCGTGACGGTCGACCGGGCTTCCGCCAACCCTCGGACCGCGTCCTCGAGGTGCGCCATCCGGCGGGCGACACGGACGGGGCGCGCCGGGTGCTGGCCCAGTGGGCTACGGCCGAGGCGATGCGCTCCCTCGGGCCGTGGCTCTTCGCCATCTCGCAGGAAACAGGGCTCGCCTATCGGGCGGTGCAATGGCGCCGCCAGCGCACGCGCTGGGGCAGTTGCTCGCGGCGCGGCACACTCAGCCTGAACGTCGCCATCCTGTTCCAGTTGCCCGAGGTGGTACGGTACCTCTTCGTGCATGAACTGGCCCATACGAAGCACATGAACCATTCGCCCCGCTTCTGGTCGCTGGTCGAGTCCCACGAGCCCGACTGGCGGACGCTCGACCGTCAGCTCACCGAGGGCTGGCGGCGGGTTCCGTCGTGGCTGAATGCAAGGGGAGTACCGTGAGCCATCCCGAAGATTCCGCCAGCCGCGCGGTCGCGGTGGACCTGTCCGGCGAGCCGATCCACTGGGACCTGCCCAAGGCGCAGTCGTACGGCGAGTATCTTGACCTTGCGCAGGTACTGAACGCGCAGCATCCGCGCTCGGCCGAGCACAACGAGATGCTGTTCATCATCGTGCACCAGACGAGTGAACTGTGGATGAAGTTGGCGCTGCATGAGCTCAATGCGGCGCTGGATGCCATCCGGCGTGACGAATTGCTGCGCGCCTTCACCACCATGACGCGCATCGGCCACATCCAGGCCCAGCTGACGCAGGTGTGGAGTGTGCTCGCTACGCTCACCCCCTTTGACTACTCGAGCTTCCGCAATCACCTCGGGCGCTCGTCAGGCTTCCAGTCCTGGCAGTACCGCCAGCTGGAGTTCACGCTCGGCAACAAGAATGCGGCCATGATTGCCGTGCATCGCGGCGACCCGCAGGCGTATGACCTGCTCAATGCCACCCTGCAGGCGCCGAGCCTGTATGACGAGTGCCTGCAGTTGCTCTCGCGGCGCGGCTTCGGGATTCCCGAGGAGGTGCTGGTGCGCGACTATTCGCAGGCCTACCGCCCGCACAAGGCCGTCGCGGCGGCCTGGCTTGCGGTGTATCACAGCACCAAGAGCCACTGGGACCTGTACGAACTCGCCGAGCGCCTGATGGAGCTCGACCATCGCTTCCAGGACTGGCGTTTTTCGCACATGAAAACGGTCGAACGGATCATCGGCAACAAGCCCGGCACCGGCGGGACCAGCGGCGTGAATTACCTTGCCAATTTGCCCTTGTTTACTCCTTACACCAGCACCGGATCCGACTCGGCCGCTTCCGGATACCGCTGGAAAATCGTCGATTGGCGCGAAGACATCTGATGTGAATCGAACATGATCAATCGCATCCACAATCATCTCGAGTCCCTGGAGACCGCACGGCGACGACTGCTGTGGCATCGGTTTGGCCACACACTGATTGAAATGATGACTGTCGTGACGGTGATGGGGATCC
>CAXBRZ010000376.1:0-2696 GCA_963978075.1 uncultured bacterium
GTGCGGGGGTGTTCATTCCAATCTCCAACGCGGGGGTCGCGAGGCTGCAAAGCGCGATATTAGTATAGGATCGGTCGTGCGAACCGAAGTGTTCAGTGATTCACGTGATCCGCTCCATTTCCGGAGGAGGGGGCTGTCGACATGGCACTCATTGCCGCGCTCCTCGGAGTGTTGTGTATCGTCTCGCTCGTGCCGCTCATGCTTGTGTCCTTTTGGCACCTGTGGCGCCTCGGGCGCGACATCGACGCACTGTCGCCGAGTCTCTGGGCGGAGATGCGTCCCGAATTCGGACTCCCGGGCAAAGTGGCTCGGGCGCGAGGGAAACGTCTCCGCCTCTTTCTCGCCTCGGGCGAGTACGAGTCCTTGGGTTCCCCCATCGTGAACCGGCGTGCTCGCATCTACCTACATCTGCAGAAGGCCATCGTGGTCTCCCTGATCGGCACAATCCTGCTGGTGATTTGGTCAGTGTCGTAATTCCTGAGCCGTTCGTCAGCGCGACGAGGGAATTCGTACTAGGATCAGGTCGACATTCGAAAACATGCGATGGAGCTCAGCGCTATCGTTCGCACTACAACGTAAGGGGGTTATATGAGTCTTGCGTCGGAATTCAAAGCCTTCGCCATGCGGGGCAACGTGATCGATCTGGCGGTCGGTGTGGTCATTGGCGGCGCGTTCGGGCGGATCGTCTCCTCGCTGGTCGAGGCGGTGATCATGCCGGTCGTGGGCCTCCTGACGGCCGGTGCCGACCTCTCGACGCTCTCGGTCGCGATTGGCCAGAACGCCAAGGGTGATCCGGTCCTCTTGCGCTATGGCGCCGTCTGCCAGGCGGCGCTGGATTTCCTGATCGTCGCCTTCGTGATCTTCATGGCGATCAAGGCGATCAACAAACTGCAGGCCCCGCCGCCCGCGCCGGCGCCCGCCGCGGCACCCGCGCCGTCGGCGCAAGAGGTGCTGCTGGGCGAAATCCGCGACCTGCTCGCCAAGCGCTGATCAGAGGGTGGCCGATCCTGCCGCGGCGTTGCGCAGGATCGACCACAACTCTTTGACATGCTCGGCGCGGGTGTATTCCGCGCCGATCGAGAGGCGCACGGCCCAGCGCCCGGCGATCACCGCCGGGGTGACGTAGGCGAGGCCTGAATCATTCACCCGCTGCGACCAGGCGCGGGTGTGCGCATCGAGCGCCTCGCCCGCAAGGCCGGGCGGCGTATGCCGCACCACGACGGTCTGCAGCGTCACCGGCGCCACCACCTCCCAGTCCGGAGCCGCCTGCACGTCCGCCGCAAGATCGGCGGCCCAGCGCAGGTGGTCGCGCAGCCGTGCGCGGATCGCCTCGGCGCCCAGTTCGCGCAGCGTGAACCAGATCTTGAGGGCCCGGAAGCGCCGCCCCAGCGGAATGCCCCAGTCGCGGTAATTGCGCACCTCGCGGTCGACCGCCGTCTGCAGGTAGCTCGGATTGGTCGACATGACGCGAACCAGGTGCTCGGGGTCGCGCACGAGATACAGGCTGCAGTCGAAGGCCACGGACAACCACTTGTGGGGATTGATGACGATCGAGTCCGCAGACTCGATGCCGGCCCACAGGTGCCGGCATTCCGGCAGCACCATGGCCGAGCCTCCCATCGCGCCGTCGACGTGCAGCCACACCCCCTCGCGGGTGGTGATCGCGGCGATCTCGGCGATCGGGTCGAAGGCGGTGACCGCCGTGGTGCCGCTCGTCGCGACGACTGCACAAGGCTTGAGGCCCGCCGCGCGGTCGGCGGCCATCGCGGCCTCGAGGGCGGCCACATCGAGGCGAAAATCGCGGTCCACCGGCAGGGCGCGGACATGCTCGCGGCCAAACCCCGCCAGCACTGCCGCCTTCTCGATGGAACTGTGCGACTGCTGGGCGCAGTAGACCACCAGCGGCGCTTCGCCCGACTGCATGCCCGCGCGCGTCGCCGCGTAGCCGTTGGCGCGCTCGCGTGCGCTCACCAGCGCCACAAAACTGGCCGCCGAGGCGGTGTCCTGCAGCACGCCGCTGAAGGTGGCGGGCAGCCCCAGCAGGTCGCGCAGCCAGTCGGTCATGACCTGTTCGACTTCGGTGAGAGCAGGACTCGCCTGCCAGTTGAGGCCAATGGACGCAAAAGTGGTGGAGACCATGTCCCCGAGGATCGAGGAGAGCGAGCCACCCGAGGGGAAGTAGCCGAAAAACCGCGGATGCTGCCAGTGCGTCATGCCCGGCATGACGATCCTGTCGAGGTCCTCCAGCATGGCCGAGAACGGCTCGGGCTGTTCCGGGGCGGCGACGGGCAACTGGCGCAGGACCTCTCCGGGCTGGACCGTGGCCTGAACAGGACCTTCTCCCCGCGCCAGACGCTCGCGATATTGGGCGATCCATTCGACCAAGGCGTGGCCGGCGTCGCGAAACTCATCCGGAGTCATGGCGGATCCTTCGTGCTACAGGCGCCGGATGATAGCGCAGAGACTGGTATCCTTTGCGCCCCCAGGCAGAGGCAGGCGTCATGACAGCCATTACGATTCTGGACGGCGGCACGGGCCGTGAACTGAAGCGCATCGGCGCGCCTTTCCGCCAGCCCGAGTGGTCTGCGCTGGCGCTGATCGAGGCACCGCACTTCGTCTCGCAAGTGCATGCGCGCTACGTGGCGGCCGGGGCGGACGTCATCACCACGAACAGCTATGCCTTGGTCCCGTTCCAC
>CAXBRZ010000377.1:0-2687 GCA_963978075.1 uncultured bacterium
GATGCCGAGCGTGATGTCGTGGCCGCGCGTGCCGCCGGCATGACGGCGGTGGTGGCGCTGTGGGGCTATCTCGACACGACAGATCCGCTCAACGCCTGGGGCGCCGATCACGCGGTGGGGCATCCCGATGAGTTGGCGGCATTGCTCGGCGGCGGGCTCGCATGAGCGCCCTGACCCCGCTCAGCGCGCGCCTGGCGCTTGCCTTCACGCCCACCGAGGCGCGCGGCGCCGTGACGGCGCTCGACACCCTCGCCCAAGAAATCCGCGTGAGCCTCGCCGAAGGGCTCGACCACACGGTCGCCCATACGCGCCTCGTCTGGTGGCGCGAGGAAGTCGCGCGCCTGATGAAGGGCGCTCCCCTGCACCCGGTCAGCCGCACTCTGCACGCCGCGGCGCCCGCTGCACGCTACGAGCGCCTCGAGGCCCTGATCATCGCGTGCGAGTTTGTGCTTGCGGGCCACCAGCCGGCCAACGAGGCGGAGCGCGCCGCGCTCTACGGCCGGATGTATGGGGCGGTGGAGGCGTTGCGCTGCGAGCTGATCGAAGGCGTGGCGCAGCCCCACTTCGAGACTTTCGCCGCGAGGCTTGCCGAGGTGCTCGGCCACGCCGAGCGCGTGGAGCTGAGTCTTTTTGACGAGCGCACGGCGGCCCTTGCGGCCCTGCGATCGGCGCTCGTGGCGCTCAACGCCTCGATCACCGGCGCACGCGGCGAGCGCCACGGACTTGTGGTGGCGGGCCTGCTCGCGCATCGTCTGACGCCGACGGGCCTCACACCTGAACCGGCGCCGCTGCGCGCCCTTTATCTTGCCTGGCGCACCGCGCGCCGGCACCGCCTGGAGATCGCATGACCCCTGCCGAGATCGCCTCGTTCCAAGCCCCGCAAGATCACCTTGCCGGGCGCATCATCCTTGTCACCGGCGCGACAAAGGGCATCGGCCGCACGCTCGCCCTCACCCTCGGCCAGCACGGCGCCACCGTCATCCTGAGTGGCCGCTCGCAAAAAAAACTCGAGAAGGTCTACGACGAGATGGTCGCTGCGGGCTGTCCGACGCCGGCGATGCTGCCGCTCGATCTTGAGAACGCGCTCGCCGCGAACTACGACGCGGCCGCCGATGCGCTCGCCCAGGAGTTCGGGCGCCTCGATGGCCTTGTGCACAACGCGAGCCTCCTCCTCACCCGTTCGCCGGTCAGCCACTACGACGTGCCAACCTGGTGCCGGCTGATGCAGGTGAACCTCACGGCCACCTTCGCGCTGACGCAGGTCTGCCTGCCGTTGCTTGAGAAGAGCAGCGACGCCTCCGTGCTCTTCACCTCGAGCAGTGTCGGCCGCCGCGGTCGCGCCTACTGGGGCGCCTATGCGGTGTCCAAGGCCGGCATCGAGAACCTCTGCGAAGTGCTGGCGCACGAGTACGAAGGAAACGCCTCGCTGCGCTTCAATTCCATCAACCCCGGCGCCACGCGCACCGACATGCGCGCGCTGGCGTATCCGGCCGAGGACGCGACCCAGCTGAAGACCCCGGCCGAGATCATGGGGGCGTATCTGTGGCTTTTGGGTCCCGACTCGCGCGGGATGAGCGGCGGACGCTACGACTGCCAGGTACTGAACGGGTAGGACGCACGCGCTGGGATGACCTTCACAGGAAGGCGCTCAGTTCGTAACCGTCGCCACCCGCTGCAGGTATTCCACCCGCCGGTGAACCGTCGTCGACGGGTTGTCTCCATGGGCGGCGATGCGGCGTTCAAGCCAAGCGGCATGGGACAACTCGACCGTGAGCTGGTCCAAGAGGGGGAGTTGCATGTAACTCATGAGCCGCATAACATGTTACATGTCACTCGCTTGGAGACTCGGAAATGGCACACGTGAATCAGCGGGTTCAAAAGCACCGCGATGCGCTGCGCATGGCGGGCCTTCGTCCGGTGCAAATCTGGGTGCCAGATACGCGCCGCCCCGACTTCGCAGAGGAATGCCGCCGCCAATGCCTGCTTGTGGCGGAGGGTGACAGCGCTGACGCAGCCTTGCAGCAACTGATGGACGAAGCCTTGGCAGACGTGGACGGCTGGACGGAATGATGCGCGGCGACCTGGTGACCATCGCCATGCAAGGCGACTTCGGCAAACCCCGCCCCGCATTGGTGATTCAAGCCAACCAGTTCAGCGAGCTCAGCAGCGCCACCGTGCTGCCCATGACCAGCTCGCTGGTTGCCGCGCCTTTGCTGCGCGTCACGGTTCAGCCGAATGCAGAGAACGGCTTGCAGAAGCCCTCTCAAGTGATGGTAGACAAAGCCATGACGCTGAAGCGGGACAAGGTGGGGCCGACCTTCGGGCACATCGACGCAGATGCACTGGTGGAGGTTGAGCGTTGCTTGGCCGTGTTCTTGGGGATTGCTAAATGAAAACGATCTACGCCATTCCCACGTCCGACCCTCTTGGGGCAAGTCCGATCGTTGCTATGCCCACAATGAACGCGCCCTCCGACGAACCCTGCCGTTGACGATCTAGTGCCACAGGCACGAGATCGGCGCCGCGATCAACCTCTCGCCAAAGCGAATGCAGTCGGGCCCGTCGTACAGAACCACCCCCACGGCAAACCGCTCCTGACACGCGTCAGCCAGCGTACGCAACCCCGCAAAGTCTCCCGCACGCACGGTCGCCGCTGACTTGACCTCAATGCCGACGATCATCCCGTC
>CAXBRZ010000378.1:0-2686 GCA_963978075.1 uncultured bacterium
CGCTCATGGGCGGCTTCACGACCGTGCAATCGGTCGGGGATCCCAGCGAACGGCCGTTGCGCGACGCAATCCGCGATCGGGCTTTCCCGGCCCGCGGGTCCTTACCTCGCTCGCCTGGATCGAAGGCGATGCCGCGACGCCGGACGAGGCATTGCGCTCCATGGTGCGGGAACGCAAGGCACAGGGGGCGGATCTTGTGAAGATTTTCGCCTCCTCAAGCCAGCGCGTCGGTGCACTGCCAACGTTCACCGAACACCAGCTGAAAGTGCTCTGCGATGAAGCCAAAGTACAGGGCCTGCGCAGCATGGTGCATGCCTACCGCTCGCAGGTCGCCGCAGCCGGCCGGGCGGGGTGTGGCGAGATCGAACACGCCACCTACGCTTCCGCTCAGGACATCCACGTTGCGGCGGAATCCGGTGCTTACCTGAGCCCCCAGGTCGGCCTCGTCGTGCAGAATTACATCGCCAATCAGGACCGTTACATCGGTGTCGGCAACTACACCCCCGAGGGCATGCAGACCATGCTGAAAGACCTGCACTACGACGTGGAGGTGTGCCGCATGATGATGGCGGAGCCCAAGGCGAAGATCGTATTCTCAACCGACGCCACCGCGGGCGCTCACGGCCGCAATGCCGAAGAGTTTTTCGCGCGGGTCAGTGACTGTGGCCAGACGCCCATGCAAGCGCTCGTGTCGGCGCACTCGCTGGCGGCGGAGGCATTGGGGCTGGGCGAGAGGATCGGCCGGATTGCGCCTGGCTTCGAAGCCGATCTCATCGCACTCGAGGGCGATCCGCTGAAGGACCTGACCGCCGTGCGGCGCGTAGCGTTTGTCATGCGCGGCGGTGTCGTCTACAAATGGAGCGGCACGGCGGCACACGCCGCACACCATCAAGGCGCGGGCGCTGGAGCAAACACGGCAGCGAGATAATCCGCAAGGGTTTCAAAGTCGTCATCTTCGACTTTGGCGCCCTTGGAAATCATGGTGTCGATCTGTGCCATCCACTGACGGCGCGTGAGCCGATGGCGCATCACCACCTCGACCGAGTGACATTGGCTGCAGATGCGCGCCGCCAAGGCCTGGCCATTGCCGGCCGGCCACTGTACTGAATCCGGCTCTGCAGAGGTCACGGCAGAGATGCCCGCAAGCAGCAGCCCGAGAACCCAGCAAGCCTGCCACCGATGTACGCCGGTTCTCACGGCAGCGCGAACACAAGCAACTTAGCACCTGCGCCGGGGCCGCCCACCGCAATGGCCACGTACTGACGCCCCTCCAGACGATAGGTCATCGGTGTGCCCGTGGTTTTCTGTCCCTGCGTGTCAAAGCGCCAGAGGTCGCGCCCGGTGTCGGTATCCACCGCGTGAAAGGCCTCATCACCTCCCCCCACGAACACGAGTCCGCCCGCCGTCACCAGCGCACCGGCATTGCCGGCCGCACCGAGCTGCGCCGGCAGGTCGACTCCCGCCAACGCCTTGTGGCGTCGAATGGCGGCATCGTCACCGAACGGCACCTGCCAGCGCATCCTGCCATGCGACAGGTCCACCGCATCAAGGAAAGCATAGGGAGGCTTCAGAATCGGGATGCGATGATGCAGCGTGACCGACAGCTCGCTGGAGTCGTTGGGACCCACCGCGGGCACATCGCCGTTGGCGTCCGTCAGGTCCGGATAGACAATCTCGGGCGCGTTGTTGACCTTCACGTAGAGCGTCGAGGTTGCCGGATCGTAAGCCCCGCCACCCCAATCGGCGCCTCCCTCAAGCCCGGGCCGCTGCAGCGTGCCCTTGAGGCTTGGCGGTGTATAGAGGGGACCGAGCCTGAGTTTTCCAAGGACGGCCAACGCCTCTTGGTGCAGTTCCGGCGTCAGGTCCGTGGCGTCATCGAGACTCACGCCCTGCGGCACCAGCATCGGCATGCCGACCGGGAACGGCTGGGTCGCAGAGGCCACCTCACCCGGTACATCGGAGGGCGGCACCGGCCGCTCTTCAATGGGCCAAAGAGGTCGGCCGGTCTTGCGGTCAAAGCCGAACACGAATCCTTGCTTGGTCAACTGGATCACGGCGTCGACCGGGTGACCGTCCCGCTTCAGGGTGACGAGGATCGGTGCCGTCGGAGGGTCGTAGTCCCACAATCCGTGATGCACGAGCTGGCGGTGCCAACGCAACTGCCCCGTCTTGATGTCGAGGCAGACGAGCGAGTCACCATACAACCCGTCACCCAAGCGATTGCCGCCATAGAAGTCGTTGCTCGGCGTGCTCACCGGCAGGTACAGCAGGCCGCGGCGCGCATCGACACTCATCGGGGCCCAGACGTTTGCATGACCGGTGAAGGCATTCGCGCCATTCGGCCAGGACTCCGCGCCGGGCTCGCCGGGACGGGGAATGGTATGAAATGACCATACCTCACGACCGGTGCGTGCATCGAACGCCCGCACATCGCCGGGGGGATCCTTGCGGTAGATCAGCCGGTCGGCAACACCATTGCCGACGATGACGAGGTCCTTCCAGACCAAGGGCGGCGAGGTGTTGGTGTAATTCTTCGGAATCACTTCCCAGCGCGTGCCGGTCAGCAGATTCACCACGCCGTTGTCGCCGAAATCCTGCACTGGTTTCCCGCTGTCGGCATCCAGCTGAATCAGCCGATACCGCGAATTCATCAGAATGCGCAGTTTTCCCGACGCGGAATCGCGCC
>CAXBRZ010000379.1:0-2652 GCA_963978075.1 uncultured bacterium
GGGCTACTTGCCGGAGCTCGATGTCCAATACAGGCAGACATCGGCTTCGGGGATGCAATTACGCCAGAACCCGAGGAGGCGACGTATCCCACGATGCTGGCCGACTTGCCAGCGCCAAATCTTCGTGCGTATCCGAAGTACACGGTCATCGCGGAAAAACTTCATGCGGTCGTGGAACTGGGCATGGAGAACACGCGCATGAAGGATTATTTCGACCTTTGGATACTGCTACGGGACCCTGCGCTCGAAAAGTCGTTAATCAGAAGCGCTGTACGCGCAACTTTCAGCCGGAGAGACCGGAAACTGCCAGAGGAAATACCGATTGGCCTTTCGGTGGAGTTTGCGACTGATGAGCGCAAGGTGACTCAATGGAACACGTTTCTTGCACGGAACAGATTGCAGGCGCCCGAATTGGCGCCACTTCTCGACCGGCTTCGCGAACGTGCCATGGGATTATTCGAACCGGAGCGCTAAGGCTTACTAGCGAACGCAATGCGAATCGCGGCGCTCCCGTTTCATTCAAGGCTCGCATCCGAAAAAGTAAGTTGTGTCCCTGAAGCGTACGGCATCAGCAATCGGCGCTCCCCATTGGTCGCGATTGCGGCCTTGTGCTTCTGTCCATCGCCCTGACACACTCCTCTGACGGTCGCGTCCGATCAATGCAGGGAGCCGGGGTCATGAGAAGGAACTATCCGATATCGGTGCGCACGGGACAATTTCGACGACTGACGCTTCGGTGCATTGCTGTCAGCCTCGCCGGCGTTTTGTTTCACGTGATCCCGGCGCAGTCCGACCCCTTGCCCATCGCGGCACTCGCCGCGCGGCCGGCCGTCTCTCAGGTTGCCCTCTCCCCGGATGGTCGTTATCTGTCGCTGATCAAGTCCGTCCAGGGGCGTGCCGGGGTGATCGTCATCGACCGTCGCGACGAGGCGGTCAAGCCCGCCGTCGTGCTGAGCGAGCCGAAGGATTTCCATCTCCGGTGGTGTCACTTCGCGACCAACACCCGACTGCTCTGCAGCCTTGGCGGCATCACTGAAGACCGGGGCGTGGTGTATGGGGTTACCCGTCTCGTCGCCGTCGACGTCAACGGGGCGAACATGCTGGTCCTCCTGCAGGACTCACCCATGGTGCAGGGCCAGTACCTCGACCGCGTGCTGCAGTGGCACACCGGCATTGCCGATACCGTCCTCATCGAGGCGGACGAGGGCTTTGACGCACACAGTTCGCACGGCGGCATGGTCGGCGTCATCGGCAACGTCGGCACCCATGGCGAGCCGGCGGTGTTTGAGCTCAACGTGCGCACGGGGCATCTCAAGATGCGCCAGGCCGCGCGCTCGCCGATCCGTCACTGGCTCACCGACCACACCGGCGCGGTGCGCCTGGGGTACAGCGTCTCGGGCACGGTCGAGGCGTACTACGCACGACTCGCCGGTGAGTCCGACATGAAGCGCATCGAGCGTTGGGAAGCCTTCAGCCGCGACAAGACGTTCACGCCGCTCGCCTTTTCAGCCACCGATCCGAATGAGGTGTACGCCAGCGCCGCACATGGCTCCCATGAGGCCCTGTGGCGTTACGACCTCGCGGGCCGGCATGATCCTGAACTTGTGTTCGCCAGTCCCCGCCACGATGTGGCCGACTATGATTTCGACCGCGACGGCAGCCTGCTCGGCGTGACGATCGAGGGTGAGAAACCCACCTTCTATCCGGTCGCGTCCGACCTTGACCATGTGCTCGAGGCGGCCAACCGGTTGATGCCCGACGTGTTCAACACCGTCGAGGCGGTCGATGAGAGTCACCACGTGTGGGTGATCCGTTCACGCAGCGACAAGACGCTGCCGCTTTTTCATGTGCTGGACCTCGACACCAAGAAGCTCACCGCCGTGAACTCCATGCCGGCGGAGTTGCCCGCGTCCTCCATGTCCGCCATGAAGCCGATCCAGTATCCGGCGAGGGATGGCACGCAGATTCCAGGCTACCTGTCGGTGCCGCCAGGGGCCTCGCCGAAGGGGCTGCCGCTCGTCGTCATGCCGCACGGCGGGCCGATCGCGCGCGACGAGTGGGGGTATTTCTTCCTGACGCAGTTCCTGACCTCGCGCGGCTATGCGGTCCTGCAGATGAACTTCCGCGGCTCGGGTGGTTACGGGGACGACTGGTTCCAGGCCGCCCACCAGGACTGGGGTGGACTGACCTACGACGACGTGACGGACGGTGCCCACTGGGCAATTTCGCAGGGACTGGCGGATCCTGCGCGCGTCTGCATCGTGGGCTGGAGCTTCGGGGGCTATCTCGCCTTTGCCGGCGCGCAGCGCAACCCGGATCTCTACCGCTGCGCGGCGAGCATTGCCGGCATCGGCGATCTTGGCATGCTCTACGACGATGGCTACCACTGGATGGATGCCAAGATCATGCAGCGGCAGATCGGCAATGACCGCGAAAAACTGAAGCGCGATTCGCCGCGCGAACATGCCGCCGATTTCAAGGTGCCGGTGTTGTTCTTCCAGGGCGACATGGACACGCAGGTCGCCTCCCACCAGGGCGACGCGATGGACAAGGCGCTGGTCCTGGGCGACTGGAATAGATTTCCTGCGCGCCGCGAAGCCTCGCGCCGCGCCGGCAAGCTGCGCGGCATCGGCATCTCCAACTACATTGAGG
>CAXBRZ010000380.1:0-2649 GCA_963978075.1 uncultured bacterium
GTTCCGCCTGCGCCTTCTGCAGATTGGACTGCATCTGTTGCGCCTGTCGCATCATGTTGCCCATTCCACCGCGCATCTCGCTAACCTCTCGCCAGTTCGTTTGAATCAGTTGGGTTTGATCGTGCCGTCAACGAAGCGTGCACCAAAACGTTTCTGCAGATCCGCGACAACAGGATCGGAATTGAGCGCAGTTCTGGCATCCGCGAGCCGGTCCGCCTCCGCCTGCGCTTCGCGCCGGGCCAGCGTATCCGTTGCCAAGACTTCCTGACCCTGCTCGATGACCACACGGATTTCGGCGCCGCAGCGGTGCACCAAGGCCTGCACCAGTTTCTCTTCCGTCGACGCCGTGCGCATGCCGTCCTTGCCTGGCGCCAGGCTCAGGTACAGGGTGTGACCCTCTACCCTCTGGAACGCGCAGTTTGCCGCCAATTGCTGTCCCGCACCGGCAAGCGCGAGCGAGGCCACGAAATCGATCCAGGCCTCCGCCGACCGAGGCACGGGCTGAGACGCGGATCCGGTGCGGGTCGCCGGCCCGGACGTCGCGGCAGGCGCCGCAGGGGAAGGGCCGGCTACAGCTGATGGCGGACTCCCGCCGGGCGTAGTCCCATTGCTGCCAGGCTCCACAGGCCGAAACGCCAGCATCCGCAGGAGTGTCATCTCGAAGCCCGACCGCGTATCCGGCGCCAGCGGCAGGTCGCGACGACCCATGATGGCCATCTGGTAGTACAACTGGACTTCATCCGCTGACATTTGCGCCGCAAGGCGCGTCACCACCTCGGGGTCGTGATCGCCATCGGCCGACGATCCCGGCACGACCTGCTCAAGCGCGATACGTTGCAACAGGCTGGTGAGTTCCAAAAGCACCTGACCGTAATCAGGAGCCTGCTCGTCCAGCGAGCGCAGCGTCTCCACCATCACCGCCGGCTCGTTTCGCGCAACACAGTCGAGGAGTCGCGCCACATGCGTCCGATCGATGGTACCGAGCATCGATCGGACATCCGACTCGGCAATGCGACCACCACCGAAAACGAGCGCCTGATCAAGGAGCGAGAGCGCATCACGCAGGCTGCCGTCAGCAGCACGGGCGATGAGCGGCAGCGCGGCCGGCTCGGTCGCCACGGCTTCAGCGGAAAGAATGTGCGCCAGCCGATCGTTGATCTGGCTGATCGGCAATCGCTTCAGATGGAACTGCAGGCAGCGCGAGACCACCGTAATCGGCAGCTTCTGCGGATCCGTGGTGGCGAGCAGGAACTTCACATGCGGCGGCGGCTCTTCCAGCGTCTTCAGGAACGCATTGAAAGAGTGGCCGGAGAGCATGTGCACCTCGTCGATGAGGTACACCTTGTAGCGTCCGCGCGATGGCGCGTACTGCACGTTCTCGAGGAGTTCGCGCGTATCCTCCACCTTCGTGCGGGAGGCAGCATCCACTTCGATCAGGTCGACAAAGCGACCTTCATCGATCTCGCGACACGCCGAACAGGTTCCACACGGCTGGGCACTCACGCCGTTGTCGCAATTGAGGGATTTGGCCAAGAGGCGCGCGATCGTGGTCTTGCCCACGCCCCGCGTGCCGGTAAAAAGAAACGCGTGATGTACTCGACCTGAGTCGAGCGCATTGGCGAGGGCACGCACAACGTGTTCCTGGCCGACGAGTTCGGCGAAGGACTTCGGTCGCCACTTGCGGGCAAGAACGAGGTAACTCACGTGCGGGCCCCGTGGATTTGGATGGAGGCGACCCGCGCCGGCACCCCTCCGGCACCCGACCGCACCGCTACCGTTGCTCCCTTCCGGGCCTGGCGGGGTTTGCGGCTGGTCGTCGCGGAGGAACCGGCGCGGGCCACCATGGACGATCACTGCCCGGAACCGCCGGACCGGCCTGCCGTTGGCGCCCGAAGGAGGAGCAAAACCCTTCTCAGGACGGCCGTGGCGGGATGGGAAGTTTAGCCGATTAGGCCCTGCGCCGGCAGGGTTTCGCACGGTCGGAACGATGTCCGAGGAACTACTCCGGGCGGTATTCGAAATCCGAGAAAAACGCCTGGGCCTGCGTCGGCGCACCATTGCTGCTGCCATACAGCCCGAGCACGACGCCGGTGTAATTGAAGCCCTCGAGCACCGCGGGCGACAAGGCATGACCATCGAGGGCAGGACCTACGACCCGATAGTGTTTGCCATCCACTGAAAATTCGCAGTAGTACTGAAGGTCATGACCACGGATGCGAAGATGCAGCGCTCCGACGGGAGCCGGCACGGCCGCCAGTTCCTGACGACCTGTCTCTGAAAATTGAGTGACCCCGATGACCTGGGCTCCATCTGCCCCACTGCGCAGCAGACAGCCGAACGCAGCGGTGTCCTTCTGCATCACGAGCATGCCGGCCTCCTCCCGATGCTGCGGTACAAACCCGATCGTTACATCCGCCGTGAAGCGGAAATGCCGTTGGCGGATGCCCACAAAGCTGTAATGGGTGCGTTCGGCCACCGACTCCGGGCGCAATTCGAGGCGTAGCGTGCCGGGAGGATCGTTCACGTGCAGAAAAGGTTCTGGCGCGGCACGTCTGCCCATCCATTCCGGATCGAGCACCGGATGGGTAGATCGGAAGAGCACACGTCTGAACTCCAGTCACTGACCAATCTCGTATGCCGTCTTCTGCT
>CAXBRZ010000381.1:0-2648 GCA_963978075.1 uncultured bacterium
GGTCCGTGATGGCGCGGCGCACCGTCGCGGGCGTGATGCCGTGCGCGGCGTTGTAGGCGCGCTGCAGCGCGCGGCGCCGGTCCGTCTCGCCGATGGCGGTCTGCATCGCGGCGGTCACGCGGTCGGCGTACATGATCACGTGACCCTCGACGTTGCACGCCGCGCGCCCGATGGTCTGGATGAGCGACCGCGGCGAGCGCAGGAAGCCCTCCTTGTCGGCGTCGAGGATCGCCACGAGCGAGACCTCGGGCAGGTCGAGGCCCTCGCGCAGCAGGTTGATGCCGACCAGCACGTCGAACTCGCCGAGGCGCAGGTCGCGGATGATCTCCATGCGCTCCACGGTCTCGACGTCCGAGTGCAGGTAGCGGACCTTGACGCCATGCTCCTGCAGGTACTCCGTCAGGTCTTCGGCCATCCGCTTCGTGAGCGTGGTGACCAGCACCCGCTCCTCGCGTGCGACCGTGGCGCGGATCTCCGAGAGCACGTCATCCACCTGGGTCCGCACCGGGCGCACGTCGACCTCCGGGTCCACAAGACCCGTCGGGCGAACGACCTGCTCGACCACGGCATCGGTCGAATGCCCCAATTCGTATTTGGCCGGGGTTGCCGAGACGAAAATCATCTGCGGTGCCATGCGTTCCCACTCCTCGAAGCGCAGCGGGCGGTTGTCGAGCGCCGAGGGCAGCCGAAAGCCGTACTCGACCAGGGTTTCCTTGCGCGAGCGGTCGCCCTTGTACATGGCGCCGAGCTGGGACACCGTCACGTGGCTCTCGTCGACGACGAGCAGCGCATCCTCCGGCAGGTAATCAAACAGGCACGGCGGGGGCTCGCCCGGCGCACGTCCCGAGAGGTATCTGGAGTAGTTCTCGATGCCGGAGCAGTAACCGACCTCGTTCATCATCTCGATGTCATAAAGGGTCCGCTGCTCGAGCCGCTGCGCCTCAAGGAGCTTCGACTGCTCGCGCAGCACCACGAGGCGCTGCCTGAGTTCCTCCTTGATGTCGTCGAGAACCGCGCTCAGTTTTTCCTTCGGGGTCACGTAGTGACTCGACGGATAGATGGTGGTGCGCGGCACGCGCCGCAAGGTCTCGCCGGTCAGGGGATCGAACCAGGCGAGGGAATCGATCTCGTCGTCGAAGAGCTGGATTCGAAGGGCCTCTTTTTCGGATTCCGCCGGGAATACGTCGATGACATCCCCACGTACCCGGTAAGTACCCTGCGTGAGGTCAACATCGTTACGCGTGTACTGCATCTCGGTCAGCCGATGCAGGATGCGCCGCTGATCGAGCCGCTCGCCGCGTGACAGGTGCAGCACCATGGAGAGGTAGGCCTCCGGATCACCGAGGCCGTAGATGGAGGAGACCGTCGCGACGATGATCACGTCCGGGCGCTCCAAGAGGGCCTTGGTCGCCGACAGCCGCATCTGCTCGATGTGGTCGTTGACCGAGGCATCCTTCTCGATGAAGGTATCCGATGACGGTACGTAGGCCTCGGGCTGGTAATAGTCGTAGTACGAGACGAAGTATTCGACCGCGTTGTCGGGAAAGAACTCGCGGAACTCGCCGTACAGTTGCGCCGCCAGCGTCTTGTTGTGGGCAAGCACGATGGTCGGCCGCTGCAGCCGGTCGATGACATTGGCGATGGTGAAGGTCTTGCCGGATCCCGTCACACCGAGCAGCGTCTGGTAGCGCAGTCCGGAGCCTATGTTCTCGCACAGGGCGGCAATGGCCGCCGGCTGGTCGCCGGCGGGCGCATAGTCGGACGCAAGCCGGAAGCGGCGCACATCTTCGGCAACAGGCGTGGGTCGGCGGCGGGCCATGCAGGTGAAGTCCTGATTGCGGTAAGGGGTCAAATGCGGGAAAATCCCGAACTTTTCAACGCCCTACGGTAAAAAAGTGACCATCCGACTCGCCTCGCGCATGCAACGCATCAAGCCTTCCCCCACCCTCGCCGTCACCGCGCGCGCGGCCAAACTGAAGGCCGAAGGCAAGGACATCATCGGCTTGGGCGCCGGCGAACCGGATTTTGACACGCCTTTGCACATCGCGGAGGCCGGCATCGCGGCGATACGCGCGGGCAAGACCCGCTACACCAACGTCGACGGCACCCCGGAACTCAAGGACGCCATTATCGCGAAATTCAAACGCGACAATGGACTTACCTACGACCGCAGCCAGATCCTGGTCTCCGCCGGTGCCAAGCACACCATTTTCAACCTCATGCAGGCGCTGCTCGACGACGGCGACGAAGTCATCATCCCGGCGCCGTACTGGGTCTCCTACCCCGACATGGCCCTTCTCGCAGGCGGCGTGCCGGTCATCGTCTCGGCAGGCCCCGAGCAGGGTTACAAGATCCGCCCCGAGCAACTCGCCGCCGCGATCACCCCGAAGACCAAGCTCTTCATCCTGAACAGCCCCTCGAACCCAACAGGCGCCGCGTATACCCGCGCCGAACTCGCGGCGCTTGGCGAAGTGCTCCTCGCCCATCCGCAGGTGGTCATCGGCACGGACGACATGTACGAGCACATCTGGTGGGGGCCTGAACCCTTCTGCAGCCTCGTCACCGCCTGCCCGGGCCTGTACGACAGGACGGTCACCATCAATGGCGTCTCCAAGAGCTATGCCATGACCGGTTGGCGCATCGGCTAC